>CALQRR010000037.1 GCA_943333015.1 Chitinophaga pinensis
CTTGGGATCAATGCCATTGAAATCATGCCCGTTGCAGAATTCGATGGAAACGAAAGCTGGGGCTATGCTCCAGACTTCTTCATGGCCGTTGATAAATACTACGGGACAAAAAACGAGTTCAAACGTCTGATAGATTCTTGCCACAGCCGCGGAATTGCCATGATCGTTGACGTAGTTTTTAACCACGCTTTTGGCCAATCGCCCATGGTGAAAATGTACTTCGATCCTGCTGCAGGGGAATTTGGACAACCCAGTACACAAAACCCTTGGTTCAATCCGGTCGCGACGCACCCATACTCCATCGGTTATGACTTCAATCACGAAAGTCAGGCAACCAAATTTTTCGTCAAAAAGGTTCTCAAACACTGGCTGCAGGAATTTAAAATTGATGGGTACCGCTTTGACCTAAGCAAAGGATTTACACAAACAAACACCGGAGGAAACATCAGTCAATGGAGCGCTTATGATCAAAGCCGCATCAACATCATCCTCGATTATGCTGCATCCATCCGTCAAACCGATGCCAACGCTTTTATCATTCTGGAACATCTTGGTGCTGTTAATGAAGAATCCGTATATGCCGACAACGGTATTATGCTCTGGGGAAAAGCAACAGACCAATACAATGAAGCCTCCATGGGTTGGTTGAGTGGCCAGAACCAAAATCTTTACAATACAACTCCTCAGGCACGCGGATGGGGAAATTACGGTTTGCTCTCCTACATGGAAAGCCATGATGAAGAACGATTGATGTATAAAAACGTGGAATTTGGAAATGCAAACGGGGCATACAACACGCGAGAACTGCCAACGGCATTAGATCGAATGGGGGCTGCTGCTGCCTTTTTCATTCCGCTTCCAGGGCCTAAAATGATGTGGCAGTTTGGAGAACTCGGATACGATTATTCCATCACGGATTGTCTTGATGGAACATTTAGCAGCGACTGCCGCACAAGTGTTAAACCGCTTCACTGGGAATATTACGAGGATCAAGATCGTTACGACCTGTTTGAAGTATACCGGAAACTGATTTACCTGAAACGCACTCAACCACAACTGCGTGATCTGGGACTGTTTATGGATTTAGGTCAGTATGAAAAAGTAATGCGCTTTACCAACACAGATTTCAACGCTGTTATTGCTGGGAACTTTGATGTGGTTGGACAAGAAATGAATCCCGGTTTTCCATTTGGAGGAATCTGGTATGATTACCTTACAGATGACAGTCTGGATGTTAGCAATCCCGGAAATGCATTTTCCTATGCTCCTGGAGAGTTCCACGTGTATACAGACAGACGGATTGTTGTTCCTGTGAATACGTTTGTTGAAGCGCCCAACTCCATTTCACAGAAAGCCCAAAAGCCTTCTTTGGAAGTTTTTCCAAACCCATTCAACGAAACGCTGATTTTCAAACTACATGCTGTTGCCAAACAGTCAACTAGCATCACACTAAGCGATATTACCGGGCGTGTTGTTCTGATTAGAACGAACTTTACCACTGAAAACGCTGATATAATCAAAATCAACACAACGGGCATTTCTTCCGGCCTTTACTTCTATTCCTATGTTCAGGATGGAAAAGTAATGAGTGGGAAGTTGGTTAAACCATAAACTGCATATTGTAAACCATCATATGAATACACTACTACGTTTCACCATCCTCTTTTTGTGCTTGTTGCGGCTTCCCGCATTTGCACAATCCGTTTCAGGAACCATCCTGGACGAAACCCGCCAACCCATGATCGGTGCCGCTATTCGGGTCGCGGGAACAACCATTGGAACGGTCACTGACATCAATGGGAAATTTGCCTTGTCCAATCTGGCGGAAGGCAAAACGGTATTGGAAATTTCATTTGTCGGTTATGTCAAAGAAACCCGCAGCGTTACAATCTCTAAAGTCAAACCGGTTGAACTTAAAATCACACTTCAGCCCAATGCAAACAGCCTCAATGAAGTCGTTGTGGTTGGATACGGCGTTCAGCGAAAACGTGATCTGATCAGCTCGATCGTTAAACTCGATGGGAAAGAACTCACAGAAGTACCAACTCCGAGCTTCGAAAACGGACTTCAGGGAAAAGCTTCCGGCCTACAGGTTATTACCGGTTCTGGTGCTGCTGGAAGTGGATCTGTTGTCCGGATACGCGGTGTGGCTTCCGTTTCTGCCGGTGGCGATCCCTTGTATGTAGTAGATGGAATTCCTATCACACAGGATTACTTCCTCAATGGTAATACAGGAGCTTCCAATAATAATCCGCTAGCTACGATCAACCCGAACGATATTGAATCTGTAGAAATTCTTAAGGATGCTGCAGCAACAGGTATTTACGGCTCACGGGGTTCAAACGGGGTAATTCTAATCACCACCAAACGTGGAAAACGCAAAGGGATCCATGTGGATTTCTCTACCCGTCAGGGAATCAGCAAGCCAACGGCACTTCCAAACATGATGAACAGCGCCCAATATCTTCAGATGTACGAAGAAGCATGGGTCAATGATGGCCGCTTAGGAACACCTTCTCTGCCCGGAAATATTTCGCTCGAAGATGCGCGCAACACCAATACTGACTGGGTAAAAGAAGTCATCGGTACGGGGTATCAGCAAAACTATGACTTGGGGATTTCCAAAGGAGCCGAAAAATACAATGTCTACGGAGGACTCTCCCGCCAAAACGATCAGTCTTACATGAAAGGCAATGCCTATCAACGAACGGCAGGTCGTTTAAACGGCGATTACAAGTTTGCCAAATGGGGAAAAGTATCACTCTCTAGTTCTTTGTCCGAAGGGGTAAACAAACGCCAGGGCATGGGCTGGAACGGTGGTTTAGGTGCAGCAATGTCAACGGCTTTACCAATTTATCCGATTTACTACGACAAAGATGTATTCAACGATGATGGTGCGTTGATTCACAAAAAGGGAGATTATTACCTACCTAGCAACGACATCAACAGAAACCCCGTTGCCGCGCGTGAATTGAGAGATTGGGAAACAACAGAACGCCGGTCCATCAATAGTTTAGCCTTAGAATTGAATCCAATCAAAAACCTGTATATCAATGCTACAGCGTCTTTGGATTATATGCATTGGGAAGAAAATCAATACCAGAAACCGGGATTTGATCAAAACAATCCAACCTTCGGAAAAGCTTATCGTGGAAGTTTTGATGTGGCCAACCACAACCTAAATGCGGTGATCACTTATATCAAGTCGTTCCAGGAAAAGCACAACTTCAATTTCATGGTCGGTTCTGAATATCAGAATTCTGATACTCGCCGTTTTGCAGGAACTAAAAACGAACAAACAGCAACAGGATTTTTAGATGTTGTAGACGCTACTGCTGTTGCAAACGGAAGCGCATCGTTCGATTCATGGAATTTCCTTTCACAATTTGGCCGCATCCGGTACGACTACAAAAAACGCTTCTTCACCGAAATCGTTGGACGTCGTGATGGCTCCAGTAAATTCGGAAAGAACAACAAATACGGTTTCTTTCCATCAGCATCCGTTGGGTACAATATATCCGACGCCGCGTTCCTGAAGGACAACAAGGTTATCTCCTTCCTCAAAGTAAAATCGTCCATTGGGGTGAACGGAAATTCAAACATTCCGTCATACGCTCAATACGGCATCTTTTTTACAAAACCATTGGCGTACAACGGACAAACAATCCTCTTTCCCGATGCAGGAAATCCTGCCAACCCGAACATTCAATGGGAAAAATCACGCACCATTGATGCTGCGATGGAATTTGGTCTTTTCGGAGATCGCATCACGGGAGAGGTTGCCTATTATAACAAACGTTCGAGTGATGTTTTGCTAAATGTGGCAACACAAACAAACACTGGTTTCACCAAGGCGTGGGCAAACGTAGGAGAAATAACTAACAGCGGCGTGGAACTTTCCATCAAAGCCAAAGTGATCGACAAAAAATTCAAATGGTCTATAGACTTCAACATTGCTCGTAACCGTAACGAAGTAAGCAGCTTAGGTGATTATACAGAAGAAGCTATTTCAGGAGGAACAAATGATACACGTTTGGTTGTAGGACGACCTATTGGGAACAATTACTTGGTTCGTTTCAGTCGTGTGGATGAAGCGACAGGCCGCCCAGTGTATTTTGACAAAGACGGCAATGAAACCTTGGCGTGGGATCCAGCTAACCGTGTTTCATCAGGTAGTATTATGCCGGATGCGTTTGGAGGGTTGAAAAATGATTTCCGTTTCGGTCAGTTTGACCTCTCCATGTTCTGGGTGTTTACCTTGGGTGGTGATATTTATGATTCCTCCTCAAAAAGACAACTCGGAACATATGATTCTGACGGATGGAATCATCGTACAGATCAGTTTGATCGTTGGAGAAAACCAGGTGACATGTCGAAATATCCTGTGCTAACAACAACGCCAACGACTTATGGATCTGGAACGCCATGGATTAACACCGATCAGTGGTTGCAAGACGGCACCTATGCGCGTTTGAGAAATTTATCTTTGGGTTACAATCTTCCAGAGTCTGTTCTTCGCAAAACAAAACTGGCTAAAATTCGTGTTGCCATTGCAGCAACAAACCTGCTAACATTGACAAAATTCTCTGGACTGGATCCTGAAATTGCCCGTGATTTCGAAAATGCGACAGATCGTAACATGAGCCCAAACATTACTTATCTGACAGCACCACAGCAGAAAACATTCACGTTTAGCCTTGATATCGGCTTCTAATTTCCTGACAGATCATGAAAATCAAACATATATTCTCTCTGCTCATTGTTGTGGCTGCTCTTCAGTCTTGCTCTGAAAGCCTGCTCGACAAATACCCTGAAAAAACGGATACACAATCTGTTTCAGAAGAAGCTGTTAAGACAAAAGAGGATCTTCAACGGCTGTTGATTTCTTCCTATGATGTGATTGCCAATATGTATGGAGGTCAAATACAAAACCTTTCCGAGCTCCTTGGAGATAACATTGATGCCCCTGCCAACCAAAATGATTACATCCAGATTTACACCCGTAAGACTGATATTTTTAACGGGACAATTGGTTCGGTGTATCAAAATGCATATATCACCATTTACAGAGCCAATCAGCTAATTTTCAAAAAAGATGAAGTTGCCGATATTTCAGAAACAGACAAACTTCAATTAGAAGCAGAGGCGCGTTTCTTACGGGCACTTTCGCACCATGGTATACTTCGTTTGTTTGCTCAACCGGCGGGCTATACCTCCGACAATAGCCACTTGGGAATTGTTTTGCGCATGGAATTTTCTCAATCAGCAGGACAACGTTCAACGGTAAAAGAGTGCTACGAAGCAATCCTGAGTGATCTTGATTTCGCTGAGTTGAATCTGCCTGAATCCAATGGTGTATATGCGACAAAATGGTCGGCTAAAGCATTAAAAGCGCGCGTGTATTTGGACATGAATAAATATCAGCTGGCAGCGGATATGGCCTCTGATGTTATCAATAATGGTCCATTTTCATTGATTGATACTGTTAATCGCTTTTCTGCTGGAGCTAACACGGAACAAATCTTTGCAACGGTAAGCTATAATCAAAACAATGTTTCGGATGACCGCGGTGGTGCTTTTCTAAATTATCGATCCGATAACAACACTAACCCAACCATGCGCGCCAATGCTGAATTCTTTAGCTATGCAACCAGTGATACACTTGACAAGCGAGGGATGAATTGGTACCGTGAAATCGGTGCCGGAACAACAACTGTTTTTGGTGTTGCTAAATTTGACCGGTCATTCATGTGGATTCCAATTTTGCATTTAACGGAAATGAAGCTTACACGTGCTGAAGCATTGGCCTCTTTGGGTTCCAATGTTTCAACGGCACAAAATGATCTCAACGACATTCGCGATCGTGCAGGTTTGCCTTCCGTTACTAGCACGGGTGTTGAACTTTTGCAAACAATCCGCGATGAACGTCGAAAGGAAATGTGTTTTGAAGGAGATCGCACAACGCAGATCAAACGTTTGGGCGCATTAGGAGGAGCTTCTTTTTCTAGAAACGCTCCATGGAATTGCCCCGGAATGGTAATACAGTTTCCGGGTGCAGAAAATACCGTAACAGGTTTTGTATTAAATCCAACCGGTGGTTGCGAATAAGTTCACTAACAAGAAACATCACACAATGAAAAACTATATTCTATCAGTGATTCTAGCAATCGCAGCGTTGCTGTCGGGCTGTAAACCCGAAATCAAGGAAATCGGTCCTGAATATGCCGCAGGAGAAGGCATCTACGGCTCTTGGATTATTTCAAAAGTTAGCCAGGTGGATCTTAATCAACCGATTCCCGAAACACGCGATATCTCCTCCTTTTTCGCATCCGATGAAAGTCGGAAAATGATCATTCGTTTCGACAAAGAAAACAACGCCTATTCTATCGTTCAACCAGGTCTTTTACCGCGTGTTTTAGGTACTGGCGGAACGTGGGCATATGATGTGATGCCCTATCCAACAGCCATCAGTTTTTATACGTCAAACGGAGATACCATTTCAAGTCCGTTGGCCAATATGCCACGTGAAAACGATGTGCATTTCGGTTTCAATATCGAACGAAGCGACTCCTGTGGCGAAGTATATCTTCGTTACGTTTATTCTTTTAACCGTGTTCAATAAGCATTCTGCCATGAAAAAAATTGCCCTCTTTTTACTGCTTTGCGGAACCGGCTTTCTCCCAGCTTTTGGTCAGGTTGTTACTTCCGAACCCGTTGAATATACCGATCCAGCTCAACCACTAAAAATCATAGTCAACCTGCAACAACTGGATCAAACTCTTGACCACGTGTTGAATCTGATTGCTGATGCAGAAGCCGGACTCGACTTATACATCTGGACCTGGAAACCGTTTGAATTTCCTGCTGGTCATCCTAAAGCCAATGGAATTGGTGGAGCTCCTTGGAAAAACAGCAACGACCTGCTTAAAATGACCAAGGAGGCCGATTACATTTACAGCTATTCGATGACTCCTACAGAGTTTTATGAAGTAGATGCAGCAACGGTCTATGCAGAAGACATTAAGTTTCTAGTTAAGCCCAAAGATGGAGGCGGTTATGGGGATCCTGATCGTAAATCAACCGATTTGACATTTGAAGTTAATCCTCCTACCGTTGCAAAACCTGTTGTGTATTGCTTCCCAACACTGGCTTTACAGGATGATATTTTCCGAATTGTTTATGACAACGATCGTGAAACAAAAACTTCCATGCAAAACATTGCATCCGGAAACTGCTTCATTTACTTAGAAGCGACACTTACGGATGGAACTATTGTGAAGCCTTCAACGTTTTTTCAGGTTGGAAACAATCCGGATTTGGAAATGATGGATATCGGTGGAGGTAGTTTTGAGAAAGTATTCATTCCTGAACTGTTCTTCGGATTGCAACCGGGACAGAAAATCGATATTCTCAAAGGAGTTGTTATGAAAAAAGTATTTCTTACAGGAGATGATCGTGTAGACAACGATTTCATACTTGATATGACCTGCTGGAATTAATAAGAAGAAGTCAATTTAATTGCGAACCGGGGTAATCTGATAGATTGCTCCGGTTTTTTTTGTTCCACGTTTTCTGATTTTCCCCTTGAGCGAGCTGCTTCTTATTTCTTTAAACCCGAAGTTCTTGTCTCATGCACGTTCATGTAGTTAAATATTACGTCGGCAATCTCTGTTAACTGAACATGCCGATAAAACCCCGTTAAGGAACGTTATGCGCTCTTTTTTGAACGAACACCTCCAAGTCGGCGCACGCAGAGTATATCGTGTAGCAACGAGCTCTATTCGGCGGTATCGGAAAGACTAATACATTCAGAAATGAAAATGATGCAGATTAAACAACCCCATTCAATAATCCACGGTGGAATTGTTTCACGAATGACAACAAATCCTCTTATATCCATGGTCGACAGAGCTTAAACTCTGTCCAATGGCCATAGTAACAGAATCAGCATAATATTCCAAAAACAGAACTGATGAAACATCTTTACACTGATTCTATTCATCCTGTTTGCTGCTACTCTCATCGCTCAGGTAAACGTAACGTTCAAAGTTGATAGTACAGACTAACTAACGGTTTGTTATGCACTTGGAGCTATCGGCATGCGTATTTCAGTATATTTTGCTGATGGTGCCACGATGAATGACGGTAATACAAGGACGCGAAGGAGTTTCAGCGAAATTTTCTGCTTCATAGTAATTGAAACCGGAACAATTATCTAGGCTATCCGAGTTACCTATTTTGGAATTATCGTTTATACTCCAACAACAACTCAGGAATACATTTTCATTTATAGCGATGCGTCTATGATTAAATGTTTTACAGGATCTCAAATTGTAAACAATGGTTGTTGTCACATAATAGCCCGAACAGTTAAGCGAATTCTGGAGATTCCTTTAATGGATGCAGCACTCGAAATTTGTTGGGACAGTTGCACGTCATGCGCTCGATTTGATTTGAATCTGTTAACTCCGGTATAAACCTTAAAATATACCATTCCAACACAATCAGCTGTATGGTTTGGGTATTCGATTACCGTATCGAAACGGGTGTAATTTGATTTGTAGATTTCTGTTAATCAATTAATTAGAATATATAAAAAAAGAATATTCGGACCCTCAAATTACACGCACACATTATCAATCAAAATACTGTTGGAGGGAATCCATAGCGTAAAACTAATGCAGGTAATAAGTTAAAAATAAAAACGAAGTCTGTCTTGAATAAACAGGACTATTGATAAAAAATATTCTCAACCTATGGGAGCAGATTTTTATTTCAGAAAACACTCTTATCACCGCCCTGTTCAATCCGAGGTAGTCGAAGATAAACGTGGGTAGTGACTTTTGCACAGATCTCTCCCGTTGTAGTAGTAATATGTAAGGAATGTGATTTTTGAAAACGGCCATTTTTTTCGAGTTCAGAAATCGCTTCATCTATGTCTGTATCAGTAAGAGTAAAGCAAATATCCAGATCCGTACTTCCGGGTTTGAGATATTCTATTTCTGCCGACTTTAACCATGCTTCGCACCGAAAACCCTTTTGCTTAAAGACCTGCCAATACATCAGCGCATAAAATGGGTCCGCAGCACTGAATATAGTTCCACCGAAAATGGTTCCTTGAAGATTCCGGTTGAGCCACGACTTTTTAATTCGAACGCGTACTGTTTTAAAATCATCAGAAATGGAAC
>CALQRR010000038.1 GCA_943333015.1 Chitinophaga pinensis
GATAACGTGACAGAAGAAGCTTGCGGCAAAGACGCTAAAACCAACAAACAGGAGAATTACTTTGAATGCGTTTCTCAATAATTTAATATTGGGACTATCCTTTTTTCGCTCCCGATCTGTTTAATCCCATCGCTTGCAAGCTATCACACCGAAGGATTTTTTCGACGGTTAAGGTTAAAACTAAAACCAGCCTTTCCGTTTAAAATAAATGATCATCGCAATGGTAATGCTGCCCATAAAGGACCAAACCAACGGATAGGCCCAGTAAACGTGGAGTTCTGGCATGATATCAAAATTCATCCCATACACACCAACTATAAATGTTAAGGGAATAAATATGGTCGATATGATGGTCAACGTTTTCATCACGTTGTTCATCTTGTTGCTCAATGAACTCAGGTACACGTCCATCATGCCTGAACTCAGATCCCGAAATGTTTCCAGTGTGTCGATCGCATGCACGCAATGATCATACACATCGCGAAGATATATGGCTGTATTGCCTTTCAAATGGAGGTTTTCGCTCTTGCTCAAACTGCTCACCACTTCCCGCATGGGCCAAATCGATTTCCGGAGAAAAATCAGTTCTCGTTTTAAGGCATGCAGCACCGACAAATCGCTTGTTTGTGCATCATTGAGCAGGCGAATTTCTGTTTCTTCGAGATGATCTCCGATGCGTTCTAACACGACAAAATAGTTGTCTACAATAGAATCGAGTAAACAATAGAGCAGGTAATCAGCATCGCTCTTTCGCACCTTGGCGTTACCCTTGCGGATACGTTCGCGCAAACCATCAAAAAGATCGCCGGTATCTTCTATAAAACTCAGGATCGTATTACCACGCAGAATAATACTCAACTGCTCGGTGCAAACCTGTCGCTCTGATTCGTCGTAAGAGATCATTTTCACCACCACGTAGAGGTAATCTTCGTAGTCGTCGAGTTTAGGACGTTGGGTGGAATGGGCAATGTCCTCAAGCACCAAGCCGTGCAGATTAAACGCACGCCCAAGTTGCTCTATGGCAGCTGTGTCGTGTATTCCAGTGACATTGATCCAGCGGGTTTGTCCGGCGGGAAGATCGTCTTTCAGATCGTCAATCCGGACGTTGTGTTTTTCGATCAACGCGCTATCATCCCAAGTCATGATGTCGGCTAATACATCAAAAGAACGTTCTTCTCCCACATAGGTCACTGTACCTGGTGCAAATCCGGCTTTGCTGCCCAGTCGTCGTTGTTTGTGAGGATGTGTGTTGGTCCTTTTTTTCATCGATTCCGGGTGTTAATTAACAGTCTTACGCACCAGGTCTAGCGGACCATCAATACGATTGCCATCTGGTAAAATAAGTTCATACACGTATGCCCCTTTGGGCATGCCTTCTCCGAACCAATCGTTGCGGTAGTTGTCGCTTTTAAATACCTCCATCCCTTTTTTATTCCGGATGATGAGCTTGCTGTAACGCGGAAGTCCTTCGATGTAAAACACATCATTAAAGCCATCGCCGTTTGGTGTTACTATATTGGGAACATGGAGTTTTCCTTCAGGCAGGATTGTTTCGGAAGGGGAGGGCATAACGACAGCGTTTGTTGATGGCATTGTTTCCGGAGCACAACTGCCCACAAACAGATTATCGAGATACAGATAGGCCAGTCGCAAATACTGAGATTGATCGTTGGGCTGGAGGTTGGTGTTGGCATCTTTCCGGAAATTGCCAATGGTGACAAACTGTTCTCCTCCATGTGCAGTGTAGTTAAACGACAGGAGTTTCCAGCTCGCGGCTGTATCGGAAATGGCGAGGTATTTCTGCGTCCGGAGTTCGGGATCGCGCTGAATAGTGTTCCAATCGTTTGATAAGATGGAATCTTTACTCAAGGCAATGCCCAGTTCATCGGTGAAAAACATAGATCGTTCGGCCGCCGAAACAGCAAAACGTACGCAAAGTTCTTCGCCGGGTTGCATCGCGCGGGTCAGCCGAACTTCGAGGTATTCGCGGAAATTGGGATTGTCGGCATCGTACAGGATCAATCCGGCAAACTGTTGTCCGTCGGCAGCTGTTTGTTTGCCGTTGGGAACGTCGTTGTTATGGATCAGATCAGGACTTCCGATGCCGGCAGGAAACCAAGGACTGGCTTGTTCGATACTACCAGCATACCGTGACTTAACTGGTTTCATGGAACGTTCAAAACTGCCGTTAGGGACAAGATTTTGCCCACACAGCGGAGAGATAAGCAGGAGGAACAAACTGGTCAGGAAAGAAATCGTGTTCACTGGTGCAAGATATGGGATGTTGGTTGTGAAAACGCGACAATCTGCAAGGAGTTACCCGCCAGATGTTGTGAAAAAGGTGGAAGGATTGTCAGGATGCAGGTGGGATTTATTTTTAGGAAAAACGATGCTTCTTAAAACAGAAATGCTGCGGCAGGGATAGAGGCGATAGCCCGGATCCCAGCGGGAGAGGACTTAAGCCGAAAGCCCGACCTTTAGGGGCCGCCCTAAAAATGAAAATCAAAGGTTGGGATCGTCGAATTCGAATTTGAATTTGACTGCGAATTGGGATTGTGCCAGGCTGAGGTTTTGGTTGAGCAGCTCTTCGCGTTCGCGAACTCGAACCACTATGGCATTGAGGCGTGTGATATCGGCATCGGTGGCTGTGTCGCCTTTGAGAAAGATGTCGATCATCTCTTTGTATTCGGTATGAAAAACCTGATTGTAGAATGACAGGAGCTCCAACGCGGCGTTGCGAAGGGTGGTATCGCCTTCATAATCGCTGAGTTGTTTGATCATGAACAGAGAAGAGTCGGAGCGGGCAACCAGTGCGTTGTATTGCATGCGGACTTCTTGATCGTTGCCATTGTCGAACGCTGTGGTGAGTCGGACCATGTATCGGATGATGGCATTCTGATGGTCGACAATGAAATCGTTGTATTCGACGGGATTGTAAAAGACAATATCGCCAGCATGTACATTCTCATGATTGCAAGAAGGCAGTATAAAAGCCAGACATACGCTGAGGCAGAGCGATGCAGCAATCTTTACCATGGAATGGACATCTTCACGTGGCAAAACTACTTAAAAAGTGCGGCGATATCGGAAATAAAAAAACGTCTGGCATCTGAAAACAGAACAAGACGTTTTTTTAGGGACCAACCCGAAGTTAGCGGGCGATGTTGAATTTTTTAACCACTTCGCCGGAAGCGGAACTGATGCGGACAAAATAAACACCTGCGCTGATTCCTTCGAGCGGCAGTTGAACGGGAGCGCCGTATGTAGACTCGGGGCGGAATTGCTTTACCAAACCTCCTAAAGCGTTGAGAACAGAGATCTGTGAAATAGTGCCCATGGTTTCAGGAACACGGATGAACAGATTGCCATCGCGGACAGGATTGGGATACAAAGCAATTTCAGATGCTACAACTGCATTTTCGTTCCGAATAGAAGAAGACGTTTGATTTTCGAGCATAGCACCCGATAACTCCAATGTGGCTCCGAGGTTATTGCTGACATTCATTTCCGAATCTCCAGCACCATAAATATAAATGTTGGATAAACGCGGCTGGACACTTACAGAAGGACTTGTATTGGCTTGGTATACACCTGAAATATTATCAACTGTAATGTAGCTGATATTCAATACTTCGATGCGTGCATAAGGTTTTACCGATAGTGGACGCAAAAATGGGAGCAGAGTACCGCCGCGGATGATGATGTCAACATCCACTTTTCCGTCTTTGAATTGCGCGGTGCGAATATCTTCTACTGTTCCGTTTTTAGGGTTGCGCACTTCCATACTTCTAATGAGCGCGGAACCTTCTATCTGCAGGGTCATATGAATGTCACGCGAAGCATCAAGACTACCATCGTTGGGAACCGTCAGATATACCGGTGTGGACCATGTTTGCTCATTTCCGGCAAATAGGGAAAAAGACTGGATGGATGCTATCGCAACCAGAAGGACTCCAAAAAAGTAGCGACGGTTCATAACGGTGTGTTTTAGTGAATAACCAAATATACATCAAGTATTCGATTGGTAGTAGAACACTAATGGACTGTTATCGGTTTATTTGAAAAGCAGAATGTGAAAGAATGTAGGGCGTGTAAAGTTGTAAGTGGCATGTTTTCAGAAGTTTAAATTTGTATAACTCCCTTGAATTTATCGGATAAACGCTTGTAACAAAAAAAAAGAACATGATTGTAAGCTTGAAGAATCCTCTATTTTTGCTGGTAGACACGTGGTATGCAGCAGAGTAAACTCATTCAGATCCTGAAGACTCTTTCGAAGAAGGAATTCAAAGAATTTCAGGGCTACGTGTCTTCGGAATTTTTTAATAAGAATCAGCAGTTGGTTCGGTTGCTCGAACACTTATCGTTGTATCAGGGGAGTTTCGAAAGTCCGAAGCTTGATAAGGAGACGTTTTTTAAGAAGCATTACCCAACAGAAAAGCTGGAAGAGCAGAAGTTTCGGTATTTGCAAAGTGACTTGACCAAACTGCTGGAAGATTTTATCGCATATACGCAGTACAGCAAAGATGCTTTTCAGCGAAGTTATTTTTTGGTGGAAGCCTTGAATCAGCGCAATCAGGACAAATACTTTTTGCAGGAGTTGGATGCGATCAAGGAACAGAATGACCATTCCCCGTTTCGGGATTCGGTGTATTATTTCAACCAGCATAAAATCAGCGAACTATCGTATCAGTTCACCTCTGAGAAGCGCAACCGTTCGTTCGATTCGTCGCTGCAGGAAGTCATCGATAACTTAGAGATTACCTATCTGGCTCGTGGGTTTCGGTATTACTGTGAGATGATCAACCGCCGGAATATTCTCAGTGTGGAATACAACCTGAGTTTTTTCGATGAAATGGTGAAGTATCTGAACAATGCCTTGTTCGACTTTGTGCCGGCTATTCGAATTTATCGCCTGATTCACAAGGCTCTCACCGAGCCCGATAATCAAGAGAATTACGCGGAGTTACTGGCCAGCTTGGAAGAACATTCCAACCTGTTTAGCAAGATGGAACAACGGGGAATGTATGTGTTTGCTCAAAACTACTGCATCAAACGCATCAACAAAGGCGAGCCCGATGCCCTGCAACAGATCTTTGAATTGTACCAGAGCATGGTCGATAAAGAGCTGATTTATGAAGGAAGTTATGTGAGTCAGCCCGATTTTAAAAACATCGTAACCACCGGACTACGGCTTAATGAAGTAGAGTGGGTGAGTGGTTTTATTGAAGAATTTCGCGGGAAACTCAATCCGGAATTCAGTGAGAATGCCTATACCTACAGCATGGCTTGGGTGCATTTTACACGGCGCGAATACGATAAAGCATTGCGGATGTTGCTTCGGGTTGAATTCAACGATGTGTATTACCACCTCGATTCGAAATCGCTGTTGATGAAAGTGTATTACGAGATGAACGAATACGATGCGTTTTTCTCGTTGGTGGATGCCTTTAAGATTTACCTACGGCGCAATAAATTCATCTCAGAATTTCAACGGGAAACCTATCATAATTTCATCTTGCTGCTCAACAAGCTCATGAAAGTGAAGCTGCGTAAAAACTCCATGACATTGGCATTGCACGAGGAAATTTGTTCAACCAAACCAGCTGCTGATCTGGTGTGGCTCAAGACAAAATCAGAAGAATTGTTGCATGCTTCTAAAATCAAACGGTAGAAACGTGTAAATTAAACAACATTCTCCTCTAATGACTGTTCATTAGCCCTTAACCATACCCTATGAAACATACTCTAATTCTTGCGCTTGCACTTTTTGCAGCAACAACCGGCAGTATTCAGGCTCAGAAAAGCTGCTGCGCGAAACCAGTGAACGACGGTTCGACTGAAGCTCTTGCGATGAACGCTTCTTTCCAGGCGGCGCATGAAGTACCGGCACCGCTTAACTTCACACCCACTTCCGGGAAAATGATCACGTATAAAGCAGCCGATGGACAATCTGCCAATGCATTTATCGTTCCTGCGTCAACACCCAGCAATAAAGTGCTGATCATTTGTCACGAATGGTGGGGTTTGAATGATTACATCAAACGCGAAGCAGAAGCTTGGCAACAAGAATTGGGCGTGACGGTTTACGCGGTTGATTTGTACGATGGAAAAGTTGGAACAACGCAAGAAGAAGCCGGTGCGCTGATGGGCAAATTGGACCCACAACGGGCATCTTCCATTGTAAGTGGATTGCTGAGTTATATTGGAACAGGAAAGGAAATTGCAACCCTAGGCTGGTGCATGGGTGGAAGCTGGTCCTTTCAAACAGCGCTGCTTGCGGGTAAAGACGCAAAAGCCTGTGTGATGTATTATGGTTTTCCTGAGCAGGATGCCGGCAAGATTAAAGCGTTGAAAACAGATGTTCTCTATATCTATGCTACTCAGGACGATTTTATCAAACGCGAATCGGTGGATGCCTTCGGGGCAAGTATTGCAAAGGAAAGCGGTCAAAAAATGACCATAGTACCCTTTGAAGCGGTGCATGCATTTGCGAATCCAAGCAATCCGAAATTCAATCAGGAAGCAGCAGCCAGTGCAAAGAAAATGGCTTTGGCAACGATTAAAAAGGGTCTGAAGCTTTAAAATTAATATTCAAAAAAGCCCCTTTTTCTTCGGAGAAAGGGGCTTTCTTGTTTTTGGGAATATCGGATTCAGATCTGATCAGTGGGTCATTGTTGGGCGTAAAATCGTTCGGTGTCGCGGATGCCGTCTTCGTAAGTTGTGGCTTTCCAGCCAACATGTTTTTCAAATTTGGAAGAATCAAATACGTATGAGGAGTCATACTGATAGAGCATTTCGATTGATTCACGAATGACGGGGATAAATATGCCCGCGAGTTGCATCATGAATTTCGACAAGACACTGATGTGAGCTTTTCCTTTGGTAAACTTCGCAGCAATGCCCGCGAGTTGTTCACCCGTGAGCGCAGGAGAGGAGGTGGGAAGATGCCAGGTTTGTCCATAGGCGCTCTCATCGCAAGCTAGCGCATACAATGCAGCAGCTGCGTCCGGTGTATAGGTCATCGAATGTGGAACATGGGCATCCATCATCCATTGTCCTTTTTTTCCGGCGCGTTGGTTTTTAAGCAATAGTTGATGGAAGAAACTCATCCCCTCAGCATACGGGCCGTAAAAATCAGCACTTCTGGCAATGAGCGCCCGGATCTTTCCTGCATTCATTTCCTCCAGAAGCATGTTCGCTATTTCAGCGCGCACTCGACCTTTTTTACTTACCGGATGAAAAGGCGTTTCCTCTGTCATCGGGCCTGTCACGTGGCCATACATATAGACGTTATCAAAGAAGACCAACGGGATATTGGCTTCTGAGCAGGCATCGATCACATGCCGCATAATTACAGGCCATTCTTTTTGCCAGACGGATGTTTTATATTCTAGACCAACGAGCAGGTATACGATGGCTGAACCTTCGATCGCTTTTTTTAATGAAGCGGCATGACGAACATCGGCGCTTCTGCTTTCACAGTGGGGAGCCGTTTTTCCGGAGCGTGATACTAAACGGACTTTTTCACCATGTTTGAGAAGAACCGGGACAAGGTTGGAGCTTATTGCTCCACCAGCGCCGAGGATTGTATGTATGCCTTTCATGGATTATTTTTTTACGAAATTATCAGGGGCAGCAATACTGGAGTAGTCGAATTCGGTGAACCAGCGAAACCGTTAGGCGAGGCAGCAGAAATTCATGCTGGAAGGTAAATAAAATAAAAAAGCACGCGAGTCGAAACTGGCGTGCTTTTGAAAGGAATGCTTGAGACGAATCAGCTAAGACTTGGTGTTAGTTGTCCAAGTGAACGCAAATGGTTGACATGGGAAACAATGGCATGTCGCATTTTGCGGTGCTCGATGTATTGCACACCAAAATCTTCGCAGGTTTTTTTGATGATTTTACTGATTTCAGGATAATGAACGTGTGAAATCTTTGGAAAAAGGTGGTGTTCGATTTGGAAATTAAGACCACCTACCAGCCAGGAAATTACTTTATTACGTGTTGCGAAATTCGCAGTTGTTTTCAGTTGATGGATAGCCCATTCATCTTCAATCTTGTTGGCCACCGGAACAGGAAAATGCGCTTCCTCGACTGTGTGTGCTAATTGGAAAACAATACTTAAAACCACTCCGGCAAACATGCCATAGATAAGAAAGCCTAACGCCCAAGGTCCCAAGCCGATGAAATAAATCGGAACCACGACAAACATCGCGAAGTGAATCACTTTGAATGTCCAGAAGCTGATATGATCAGAAAGATGCATCTTCTTGAGTGGCATGGAGCCAACCATACGGGTGAAATACTTCTTGTAATCGGTGAAGAAAATCCAGTATAAGTAAAGCAATGAGTAGGCAAACCAAAAGTAAATATGCTGATACTTATGCATTTTCAAATACGTTTGTGATTCACACAGGCGTAAGAAAGGACGTGCATCTATATCGTCATCAATACCGTCGATGTTGGTGTAGGCATGGTGAATGACATTGTGTTTGGTGTTCCACATGAACACGTTTGCTCCTAGGAAGTTAAGCGATAATCCTGCGAGTTTGTTTACCCAGGGATATTTGCTGAAGCTGCCATGCGCCCCGTCGTGCATCACATTAAATCCGATGGAAGCTGTCAGACCACCTAAAAGAATACTCTCTAGGAGCGCAAAATACCAGACCGGCGTGAAGAAAACGAGATGTGTGTAAACTGCTAAGAAACTGACAACCAAAATGATTGCCTTAAGAAAGAGTTGGTAATTACCGGTTGTCGCTGATCCGACTTCCTGAAAATAAGCGGTGATTCTGTTCTTTAGTTCGGTGTGAAAAGAACTGTTGGTACTCGTGAATTTAGGAGCGGCCATGAAAAAAAATTAGGTTCGTACTGCACCAATTTGGTATACACTTTTAAGTGGTTATTCTTAAAAGCGGCACAAAGATATGGCTTAATGAGGATTCGTTGTCCTGTCTGAAACAGGGAGTTTCGAACAGGGATGGTGAATAGCTGTAAATGACTGAACGAGAGTCGCCAAACTATGTTAAAACAAAAAGCAATCAGACACGAGATTCGGTCTGATTGCTTGAAGATGTGTGAGAATATCAGGCACTTTTCGGGCGACGATGTCCTCTCCAACGGTTGCGGGTTCGAACATCAGCACCAACACC
>CALQRR010000039.1 GCA_943333015.1 Chitinophaga pinensis
CCGGAGACAGATCCGGCTGTTATTGATTTTCTAATGCATTACGGGGATCTTTTTCTTGGTAAAACGACCGTACTGGCAAAAGATACTCCAGCCTTCATTGCAAATCGGGTTGGGGTTTTCGGTATTCTGGCACTTTTTCATATCGTACAGGAAATGGGGTTAACTGTGGAAGAAGTCGACAAACTTACCGGGCCGGTTCTTGGTCGTCCAAAATCTGCGACGTTCCGCACCACAGATGTTGTAGGACTTGATACGTTGGTCAATGTTGCCAATGGATTAAAGGCTAATTGTCCAAACGATGAGCAGAATCACCTGTTTGATCTTCCTGCTTATGTTTTGAAGATGAATGAAAACAAATGGCTCGGAGATAAATCCGGTCAAGGGTTCTATAAAAAATCGAAAGGGTCAGGAGGTAAGTCGGAGATTCTAGCTCTGGACTTAAATACTTTGGAATACCGTCCACAAAACAAAGTGAAATTCGCTACGCTGGAGGCAACCAAAACGATTGATTCCTTGCGTGATCGGTATAAAGTATTGATTGGTGGAAAAGACAAAGCCGGCGAATTTTACCGCAAGTCATTTTTCATGATGTTCTCCTATGTCTCCAACCGTATTCCAGAGATAGCCAACGAGTTGTTTCGAATTGACGAGGCGATGAAAGCCGGATTTGGCTGGGAAGTTGGTCCGTTTGAAAGTTGGGATTTCATGGGCGTGGCCGAAAGTGTGAAAGGAATGGAGACGCTGGGAATGAAGCCGGCGCAATGGGTGTATGATTTTCTAGAAGCTGGAAATACGACATTTTTCAAGCTCGAAGCAGGAAAGAAACTGTATTACGATATTCCATCGAAGCACTATTTGCCCGTTCCGGGGTATGAATCCTTCATCATTCTTGATCATATCCGCCAGGAAAACACCTTGTGGAAAAATAGCGGAACGACATTGACGGATTTGGGCGATGGGATTCTCAATCTGGAGTTTCATACCAAAATGAATTCGATTGGTAGTGAGGTTTTAATGGGTATTCAGAAAGCGATTGAGATTGCCGAGAAAGACCACCGTGGTTTAGTGATTGGTAACGATGGGCCGAATTACTCCGCTGGAGCCAATTTGGCGATGTTGTTTATGATGGCAGTGGAGCAGGAATGGGATGAATTGGATTTTTCGATTCGTGCTTTCCAAAATACCATGATGCGTGTCCGTTATTCTGGAATCCCAGTGGTTACAGCTCCTCACGGAATGTCTTTGGGCGGAGGTTGCGAAATCAACCTGCATGCCGACAAAGTAGTAGCGGCAGCCGAAACCTATATTGGACTGGTAGAATTTGGAGTTGGTTTGATTCCCGGTGGTGGTGGAACAAAGGAATTTGCACTTCGGGCATCGGATGCATTTCGCGATGGCGATATACAGTTGAATACGCTACGTGATAGGTTTCTCACCATTGGTCAGGCCAAAGTAAGCACCTCCGCACATGAAGCATTTGATTTGGGCATTCTTCGCAAAGGGCTCGATGAAGTGGTTCCGAATGCACAACGCATAATTGCAGAAGCGAAGCGCGCCGCCATCGAAATAGCAGAAGCAGGATATACCAAACCGGTTCCACGTAAGGACATTAAAGTCTTAGGGCGCAGCGGACTGGGAATGGTTTACGCCGGTGCTAACACGATGTGGAGCGGTCATTATATTTCGGAGCACGATAAGAAGATCTCGGAGAAACTCGGCTATGTGCTTTGTGGTGGTGATCTTTCACAGCCAACCGAAGTGAGTGAGCAATACTTGCTTGATCTAGAACGTGAAGTCTTTATGAGTCTTTGTGGTGAAAAGAAAACATTGGAACGCGTGCAAAGTATTTTAACCAGCGGAAAAGTACTGCGTAACTGAGGTATATATGAAGTCTGCTTTGACCAGAAATAATTTGCTCAACATTGTTCCGATTCTGGTTAAACGATTAGTTTCAAATGCAGCTTTAAAACGACCAACTCAATTTTTCAACTAAAAAATCCCCCGTAACGGGTTATAATCTTCATACTCAATACCCTCATACAATGAGTACAACCGCATATATCGTAGCCGGATTTCGTACAGCAGTTGCCAAGGCGCCTCGTGGCTTATTCCGTTTTACACGCCCTGATGATTTAGCTGCACGCGTTATTGAGCATTTGATGCAATCTGTTCCTCAACTGGATAAAGATCGGGTGGATGATGTCATCGTGGGGAATGCCACACCCGAAGCAGAACAAGGGTTGAACATTGGCCGCATGATTTCTTTGATGGGTTTGAAAACGGACAAAGTTCCCGGGATGACCGTAAATCGCTATTGCGCATCCGGGTTAGAGACGATTGCCATAGCTACAGCTAAAATTCAGTCAGGAATGGCCGAATGCATTATTGCAGGTGGTGTGGAATGCATGTCTCCGATTCCATTTGGTGGTTGGAAAATCGTCCCCAATTACGAAGTCACCAAAGTAAATGCGGATTATTACTGGGGAATGGGACTCACCGCAGAAGCAGTCGCCCTAGAATATCAAGTGAGTCGCGAAGATCAGGATGCTTTTTCGCTGGAATCCCATAGGAAAGCTATTTCGGCCATTAAAGAAGGTCGTTTTACCGATGATATTGTGCCTGTCACCATTGAGGAGATTTACCTTGATGAGAAAGAGAAACGTAAGACACGGAGTTATGTGGTGGATACTGACGAAGGACCGCGTGCAGATACAACGTTGGAGAAACTGGCTAAACTGAAACCTGTTTTTGCTGCAGATGGTGTGGTGACCGCCGGGAATTCTTCCCAAACATCCGATGGAGCTGCATTTGTGCTTATTATGTCAGAAAAAATGGTGCAGGAACTTGGTCTAAAACCACTAGCCCGTATGGTTTCTTACGGTGTTGCAGGAGTGCCGCCACGTATTATGGGAATTGGCCCCATTGAAGCCATTCCCAAAGCGTTGAAAGCAGCCAACATGAAACTGGACGATATTGATTTGATAGAATTAAACGAGGCATTTGCCTCACAATCGCTGGCAATTATCCGCACATTGGGTCTCAATCCAGAAAAGTTAAATGTGAACGGTGGCGCAATTGCAATGGGGCATCCGCTGGGTTGCACAGGTGCGAAATTGACTGTTCAGGTGATGAACGAGCTCAAACGTCGGAAGCAGAAATACGGCATGGTAACTATGTGCGTTGGGACGGGGCAGGGCGCTGCAGGAATTTTTGAACGATTTGATTAAGAACACTTTCATAAACAGCATTCTACATACAAACATGACTTATGGAAACAACTGAAAAGTCAACACTCAAAGGCGGAGAATTTCTCATCCGCGAAAGCGATTCTGCTTCTGTTTTTATCCCTGAGGAGTGGAACGAGGAGCAGCGGATGATCGCTCAATCGGCGCAGGATTTTCTCGATGCGGAGGTTCATCCGAATCTCGACAGGATTGATAAAATGGAGCCCGGTCTGATGCATTCCCTTTTGACGAAAGCGGGTGAGCTTGGGTTGATGGGCGTTTCTGTGCCTGAAGAATATGGAGGATTTGGGAAAGATTTTAATACCTCAATGCTTGTTGCCGAAGTGGCTGGAGCAGGGTTTTCGTTTGCCGTTGCGCTTTCTGCACATACCGGAATCGGTACACTGCCAATTTTGTATTACGGAAATGAAGCACAAAAGCAGAAATACATCCCCAAACTCACCACAGGAGAGTGGAAAGCGGCGTATTGCTTAACAGAGCCAAGCTCAGGTTCAGATGCGAATAGCGGGAAAACCCGTGCGAAATTATCGGCCGACGGAAAACATTATGTCATCAATGGGCAAAAAATGTGGATTACCAATGGCGGTTTTGCGGATGTATATACCGTTTTTGCTAAGATCGATGATGATGAAAACCTGAGTGCGTTTATTGTGGAACGCAATTTCCCCGGACTTTCTTTAAATGAAGAGGAGAAGAAGATGGGAATCAAAGGATCATCAACCGTTCAGGTATTTTTTAATGACTGCGAAGTGCCGGTGGAAAACTTGCTGTCGGAGCGTCAGAACGGATTTAAGATCGCTGTAAATATCCTCAACATTGGCAGAATTAAGCTTGCTGCTGCTGCCATTGGCGGTTGTAAGCAATGCATCTCCACAGCGGTGAATTATGCCAATGAGCGCGAGCAATTCGGGCGGTCAATTTCCAAGTATGGAGCGATTCGCCACAAACTGGCTGAAATGGCTATCCGCACATTTGCGAGTGAAACAGCAACGTATCGGATTGGTCAGAACATCGATGATGCGTTTGACGCCTTGGTTGCTGGAGGCATGGAGCCTTCAAAGGCTAAACTAAAAAGTGTAGAGCAATTTGCAGTGGAATGTGCCATGTTGAAAGTACATGGATCAGAAACACTCGATTATGTGGTCGATGAAGGTGTTCAAGTGTATGGCGGAATGGGCTATTCTGCTGAAGCTCCGATGGATCGTGCCTATAGGGATGCCCGTATTAACAGGATCTTTGAAGGAACGAATGAGATTAACCGCATGCTAACGGTTGACATGATGTTGAAGCGGGCAATGAAGGGAGAACTTGATTTGATGGGACCTGCAACAGCTGTAGCGGCGGAATTGATGTCGATTCCTGATTTCGGAGATCAGGACGATAGTCCGTTTGCAGCAGAGAAAAGAACCATTGCGAATTTCAAAAAAGCGGTGCTGATGGTCGCTGGTGCTGCTGTTCAAAAGCTGATGATGACTTTGGCAAAGGAACAGGAGATCTTGATGAACATTGCGGATATGATGATTGAACTGTATGTGAGTGAATCGGTCATTTTACGCGCTGAAAAAATCAGCCATAAATTTGGTGATGCAGAAGCTGCATTGAAAACAGACATGGCAAAGGTGTATTTGAACGATGCTGCCGACCGTATTCACATAGCCGGAAAAAATGCACTGAATGCATTTACCGAGGGCGATGAACAGCGCATGATGTTAATGGGGCTTCGCCGTTTTACCAAAGTAGCACCATTGAATACGAAGGAACTTCGTCAGCGAATTGCCCTTAAAATGATTGAAGAAAACAAATATTGTTTCTGATTAAGCATTCACTTTCCAAAACGCTATATACCTGTAGGGGTATATAGCGTTTTTTTTTCGGGTTATTTTACTTCATCCCTTGTATTCGGTATATTCTAGAGATTAATGCGATGAAAAATTAATTATTATATCATTAATGAGCAATGTAAGTAAGTTCGGCGTTTTATTTTTGTAATAAGGATTTTTGTCCCTAATGTTGCCAAGGTTAATTCCTGATCATCGCAAGATGATGAAAACAAAAAAAGTTAAGGTTAGGTTAATTTTTTTGTTTGACCGGTTCTGCATAGCAGGGCCGGTTTTTTTATGGGCATGATCGAGGAAATGACATCAAACGATTTTTCTGCTCAATTTCACCAAACGTATGGCAAGTTGACTTTCAACTCAAATTTCCGCGCATTGTTTTCTCCAGGCATTCCCACAAGCGAGCTGCGGTTTTATCCCAAGAGAATTCGTTTTTACGGAGCATGCCTTTTTCGCGAAGTGACTGATGCAGTTGAGGGGAAGAAAATAGCTGAATCATTTTATCGGCAATATCGTCCACATCAAAAGGATTCGCGAGCAGGGCTGCATCTCCAGCTACTTCCGGCATGGAGGTTACATTGGATGTGATAACAGGAGTGCCGGTCGAAAATGCCTCAAGAATCGGAATCCCAAATCCTTCAAACGTAGGAACAAAGGTGAGCGCATGTGCCGCCGCGAGTACTTTGTGCAGTTCCTCGGGTTGCAAACGTCCGGCAAAGACAATGTCCTTTTGGTACTGAAGCGCCTGCAAAGCATTGTCGTGTGCTGCATCCCACCATTTTTTCTCCCCAACTACCAATAATTTCATGGACGAACCAGTTTTTTCCTTAAACCGGTTGAACGCCTGCATGAGTCGAATCAGATTTTTACGCGGAATAATTAGACCGACAAAGAGGAAAAATGATTCTCCTTGGGTAAATGCCTTCCGTGTTTCTGCGTTCTGCTTTTCTGTTAAAGGAATGTATCGGGCGTTGCAGCCGTTCCAGGTAACATCAATGATTGCCGGATCGATTCCATAGCTTTGAATAATGTCCTGTCGTGTATATTCAGAAACCGTTGCAATACGAGCGGCTTTGCGCGCGTATCTTGGGAAAAACGTGTTGTAATACCAGCGAACGAGTGGCGGGAGTTGTTCTGGATGATGAAAAAAATTGAGGTCGTGAATGACGGCAACCTGTGGCACAGAACTGAGCAGCGATAACTGGCCGTCCGGACTTAGAAAAACATCTGCTTTGTAACTCTTGAGCAGCAGCGGAATCCGAATTTCAAACCAAGGAAAAAAGAGGAAAATGTGACGCGTAGGTGGACCGGCAACGACCGCTGTAACATTCTTGCCGAAGATAAATTCGGGGCTGTAAGAGCGATCGAATAGGAAAATGAATTCATGTTCGGGATGATCCTGCGTGATACGCTTAAGCGTTTCATAGGTAAACCATCCAATTCCTTCCAGTTTTCCGGAAAGCAGCAAGCGAGTGTTGACAGCTATGCGCACCGTTTCTTAACGAAGAATGAACTGAACACCAACTGTGATCCGTGGAAGCTCTGCCATGTTTAGCGAAGGATAGAACAGGTCGGAAATACGATATTGACCGTAAAGTAGCATGTGTTTGTATCCCAATCGAAGTTGTGCACCGTAATTGAAGCGCTGAAAATAGTCGAGTTTATTTCGTCTTGCTCGGATTACGGAATTATCAGGAAGTGAGTATTTTGAGTAAAGTGTATGGGCAAACACAGCATCTCCGTATGCAGCAAGATCGATGTAATTTCCAATGGTATTGCCTCTGCGACCAAAATTAAAACGCATATACAAACCTCCTTGAGCATTGTAAAAGATCATGCGTTGTTTGGTGTAGAGCAGCGTATCGGGTAAGGTTTTTCCAGATTTCTGTTTGAGGGAAAAGTCGTTTACATTGTATAGAAGTTCCCAGCCAAGGGCAAAATGTTCTGCCACGCGACGTTTGTATCGAACGCCCAAGCTGAATTGATCCACACGTGGTTGATTCACTGTCGCTCCTTTTTCACCTGCATCAGCACAAAAACCGAAACTGATCAGTGGATGCACATAATGTTTGCGGTTAGGACCGGATTTAGGTTCCAATGTATCAATGGCCGGATTCATTTCCAATACAATTTCCTGTGCCAAACCAGAAGCCAAACCCAAAAATAAAAGCACAAGTGAAAGCAGATTGTTTTTCATAATCAAAATGTGGTTTCCTGCATGTAGCCTTTGTAGGAAACACGCAAAATGGTACCGGTCGAATGGGAGGTCGAGGGAATCGACAGAGGAATTGGTTGGGTGACTTTGATGACGTAATATTCATCAAGTCCACCTTGAGGATTCATGAAACTATAATACAGCAATGAAGAATCGGCAAGGCTGGATTCCTTGATGTTGATGGAGATTTCGGTATAGTTTTCTGATGTCTCCATCTCCGTTTCAGAGTTATAACTGCCCTCTTTAATATCCGCTTTGCTGAATGTAAAGGATGGTTCAACAGGCGTGGCATTTAAAAAACGATCGGCCGACAAGACGCCATAACCATGTGCATAATCGAAATAGGGGTAGAGGCTACCGCTTTTCTCAAGTGCTTGGAAAAGTTCCATATTGGTCAGACTTCGTTTGGCCTGCCAGGCACATGCCGCAAAACCGGCCGCTAGTGGACTGGCAAATGAAGTGCCGTCGGCAGCACTTTCGCCAATAGACTTTGCACACATGGCGCGTCCTTGTGCGCATACGTTTGGTTTAAGCCGCATGTCACGGGTTGGGCCAAACGAACTGAAGGAGATGTGCGAATCACAACAGGGCTCAACTCCACCAATGGAAAGAACAGAATCGGCATCAGCTGGAGCTCCGATGATTTTCCAATCTCCATCACCTTCGTTTCCAGCGGCATTAACAATGAGCAAGCCTTTTCGAGCGGCAATATTGGCACCGCGGGTGATGTAAGTGGTCTTTCCGTCCATCTGACGGGGGAAATAGCGTTTGTCTGTATAACCGAGTGAACTATTAACGATATCGGCTCCGTTTTTGTCGGCCCATTCGGCAGCTGCAATCCAGTTTTCCTCTTCTGAAAAAGGTTCTTTGTTTCCAATTTCTGTGCGTGCAAGCAGGAAGTCGGCATCGTGTGCTAATCCCGACCAATTATTATTTATTTTTCCTGCAATGCAGGACCAGACTGCTGTTCCATGCCATCCCCCTTTCCATACGTTTTCTTCTTTCTTTACAAAATCCCAGGTTTTGAGCACTCCATTGCGGCTGCGAATGTGTTGAAAAGCCGGATGAATCTCTGCCCCTGAAAATCCAACATCGAATATGGCTATGCGAATTCCTTTTCCGGTGAGGCCTTTTGACGCAAGTAATTCAGCTCCCATGCGCGAGGTTTGACGGCTAAGTAATTCCTCCTCTTCGGTTGCACTGGACTGCAATTCCTGTTCAAGACTTTCCATCGATGCCAATGCTAGTTCCATCGGATCGACTGCTTCCACACGGTCTACGCAGGCAAGTTTTTCGAGACGATAGACTTGATCCGAATTTGCCCGAACAACAGCAGCATTGAACCAGCGAGAATGCATTTTTAGTACGTTGGAATTTGCTTCCACCTGTTTTAGATAGACGGGCGAAACAGGCAAATCGTACCAGTCGAACAGAGGTAAGTGGTGCATTGTCCGGCGTTCGATTGCTTTAGCATCAAAATAAGCACGGGCATCAAAATTCTTATCGGGTTTATCTTTAAAGAAAACCCAGTATTTTCGATCATCCTGAGCAATCGTACTTAGGGAGCACAGAAGAAACATCAGACAAATACATTTGCCAATGGTTCTTGTTTTATCTTTGTAATTCATGTAACGGATTGGAGCGTTGTCAAACCTAGGGCAATTCGGCCGAATAGACAAATTGCCAACCATACCGTTTTCCTATTATACAGTCAGTGATGAAACCACTTCAGTTCAGTACCAGTATCAATTGTGGCAGTTGTGTTCGAGTTGTCACACCTACGCTCGATGAACTTGTAGGGAA
>CALQRR010000040.1 GCA_943333015.1 Chitinophaga pinensis
AAGGGAAACTCATCGTGACCAATAAAAGCAACAAGATGGAGGTAGAATGCGTGTAGATTTTCTTCATGTTGGGTATGTTCCTGATGCTAAGACGCAAAAGCAGAAAATAACGTTGCATGTCAACTTAAAATTGACAAGATTAGAACAATCAAAGAACGCCATTTTGCCCCAGCAATTTCCCTCTAGCTTATTCCTAGGGGAGATTGTTGAACAGCTATACCTGCTTTTAAAGACGAGTAAACCTAGTTCTACAACAGGTCATTGGCCAGATTTGCCAACTCCGACCGTTCGCCTTTTTCTAAGGTAATATGCGCATACAGCGGGTTGTTGCGGATCTTATCAATCAGATAACTCAGTCCGTTCGACTGTGTATCGAGATATGGTGTATCGATTTGGAAAATATCACCGGTGAACACAATTTTGGTGTTCTCGCCTGCACGGGTGATAATTGTTTTGACTTCATGTGGCGTGAGGTTTTGGGCCTCGTCTACGATGAAGTAGATGTTTGATAAACTTCTTCCCCGGATATAGGCCAAAGGAGTGATCATCAGCTTCTCACTTTCCACCATTTCGGTGATTTTCTTGTATTCCTTGTCCGTTTCTTCCCACTGGTTTTGAATCATCTTCAGGTTATCCCAAAGCGGTTCCATATAGGGATTCAACTTGCTCTTCACATCCCCCGGCAAATAGCCGATGTCTTTGTTACTCAGCGGTACAATGGGGCGTGCCAGGTATACTTGCCGGTATTCGCGTTTCTGCTCCAATGCGCCACTCAGTGCGAGTAAGGTCTTACCCGTTCCGGCCACTCCCTGAAGGGTGACCAGCTTCACTTCGGGATTCATCAACGCATGTAAGGCAAATATCTGTTCGGCATTTCGCGGACGAATGCCATATGCAGCAGTTTTTTCAACCCGCTCCATCATCAAGGTGGCCGGGTTGTAGGTGGCTAACACCGAATGTTTCCCGTTTTTTAGGATGTAAAAGTGATTGTAAATCGGATCGGTCTTTAAAAAGTCTGACGGGGCACAGCTTCCAATACTGTACAACTGATCTATCACCGCCACATCCACGCCTTGTAACACCGATTTTCCGGTATACAATTCATCTACATTCTTAATCTTACCTGTTTGGAAATCCTCACTGTGCAGGTTGAGCGATTTAGCTTTGAGTCGCAGGTTGATGTCTTTTGTCACCAACACCACTTTCATGTCCGGGTTTTGCTTGCTCAGGGCCAATGCCGAATTGATGATCCGGTGATCGGCTTTGTCTTCTCCCAAAATCTGAACGGCATCGAGATTCCCTTTGCCATTCATCTCCACTTTAAAGCGTCCAAGTTTTCCGCCCAGGGAAAGCCATTCGGTGAGAATAAAATCGCCCGACAACCGGTCCATCTCCCGGATAAATTCTCGGGCTTCATAATTCTTGGTGTCGTTGCCTTTCTTGAAGTTGTCGAGTTCTTCGAGTACCGTAATCGGGATGGCAACATCGTTGTCGGCAAAACTGTAAATCGAGTTGTGGTTGTAGAGGATAACAGAAGTATCCAACACGTAAATCTTCTTTTGATTGGTTTTGCGGGCTGCCATAAGTAATCCGTTTGTGCTAAGCTAAACGTTCTGGAAAACCGAACCATGTGGCAACTTGCAGAAGTTGTGAACTACGTTTCAACAAGACCGGTTTGTTTCTTTTATGCCGGTTTGATGGATGCGCCGGGTTCTGATAGTTCACCGAGATAATGCCCAAAAAAGCCCCGACAGCAAATACCATCGGGGCTAAACCAACTAAACCAACAAAACGCTTTTCTGATTAATGAAATGACTTGGTCGTTATTAGCACCACGCCACTGGTGGTATCTCCAAATTGTGCTGGTAGGCCACCGGTAATCACAATCATCTCTCCAATTCCCTGATTGGGCAGTTGCGGTTCGCCAATCACTTTTACTCCATCAATCATGTACAAGGTAGAACCTGACCGGGAACCGGAAAAGTTGAGGTCGTCACCCGAATCTTTCATATACACTTTGGGCACACTGGCAGCAATAATATCCCCCACACCACGGGGATTTGCGGAGCCCGATATTTCCTGCGGTCCCAGACGGGTCATTGTGCCGGGCGTTCCGGGTCCGAGCAAATCGTCTTTCCATTTCTCAAATACGAACTCAAATTCCTTTCCGGCTTTCACCGATAGCGAACGGTTTAAAAAGGTGATGCTGCTGTTTTTAATCAGCACATCTTCGAGCTTGATGGCCTGATACCCAACAAAACTTATTTCAACCGTGTATTTACCTACCGGAATGCCTTTGATGGAGAAATCACCCCTGTCATCGGTATAGCCACCCAGCGTTTGTGTTCCCGCCTGTAATTTAATGATGGCCATTTCAATGCCTTTTCCATTAAGCTCATCGGTGATTGTTCCCTGAAGCGAGCCAGTGCTTCCCTGTGCGTAAAGACCATTCCCAACTACTGTCAGAAAGAGGGCCACGAGGATGTTCTTCATGGTTATAAAATTTGTTCAATCAAAGATACCACCTCGCAAAACGGCATTCAAGAACAAGATCAAGGGGTTGTCGGAGAAATGCTTGAATACAGTTCTTAACATTTCGCGTAGAAATTTGTTAAAAACCATTTGCACATTCGTGATGATTGATTACTTTTGCGTCCCTTTTCGAAGAAGAGGATAACAAATCTTTCTTACTATGTACGCAATTGTAGATATCGCAGGTCAGCAATTTAAAGTGGAGAAAGACCAAGAGCTGTTTGTTCACCGTCTCGATAACAACGAGGGTGATTCCGTGAATTTTGACAACGTTTTGTTGATCGATAACAACGGTACAGTGAAGGTCGGAGCTCCCACCGTAAGCGGTGCAAGCGTGAGCGCCAAAGTGCTCACTCACCTTAAGGGTGACAAGGTGATCGTTTTCAAAAAGAAACGCCGTAAAGGCTATCAGAAATCGAACGGTCACCGTCAATCGTTCACCAAAATTCAGATTTCAGGAATCAACGCCTAATCCCAACAAGAAAACATGGCACATAAGAAAGGGGCGGGTAGCTCCAAAAACGGTCGCGAATCACATAGCAAACGTCTTGGTGTAAAAATCTTTGGTGGTCAACTGGCAATTGCTGGAAACATCATCATCCGCCAGCGCGGTACCAAGCATCACCCAGGCCTCAATGTAGGCATCGGTAAAGATCATACACTGTTTGCTCTTGTAGACGGTACGGTAGAATTCAAACGTCGCAGCGATGATAAATCGTTCGTGTCGATTGTTCCTTTCGTAGCCGCATAAGGTATCATATTTTTCAGGAGCCTCTGTATGAAAACGTACAGAGGTTTTTTGCGTTTATCATAAGTCAACATTAGTATTACACGAATGATTCGGCTCTACGCTTTCCTATTTCCACTACTGTCTTGCATTCCACTACCCTTTGCTTGAGCCTTTCCTGCCTTTCTTCCCAGTTCTTCTGAACCTCTCTTCATCTGCACGCATCGCATCGCTAGTGTCAACGGCGCTATGTCACGTGCGCGCTCTCACCTGGTTATCGCTTTTTGTGACACCTCCTGCGTTGTCACACGTTTGCGTGTCACACGGATGATCAGGAATTTTGTGACCGTTTTTTTTGTGACCAAAAAAAATTGTCACAAAAAAAACGGTCACAGAAGTCAGCAGACTACTTTGTGACAAAAAAAATTGTGACAAAAAAAATCTGTCACAGAATTCAGCAGGCTAGTTTGTGACAAATTTTAAGAGTCTTCCTGAACGTGTCACACATTCGCGGGATTAAATCCTAAGGGATATTTCATCCCTATAGACACAAAAAAAAGCCGCAAACGAAAAACGCATGCGGCTTAAATCTTGGATAAAATATCCTATTTCGTTTTGACTTTTATTTTCTGACCTGTCTTGAGAACGGATTTGGATGAAAATCCATTCAACTTCCTGATTTCCGACAAGGTCATTCCATGACTCACGGCAATCTTCCAGAGGGTATCACCCGGGCGGACTTTATAGGTAGATACACCTGTGGTAGGCTTTTCCTTGACAGTAGAACTGGTTTCTTTTTCCTGCGTTGCGTTGCTTTCAGGTGCTACTGTTGAACTCTGCGAGGTGGTTGCAGTTTCTTCCGGCTTCTTTGTTTCTCCTGTTGCGCTGATGGTGGTTTGTTCAACCTGAGCAGCATATGGGGAAGTGACTTTTAACCGCTGGCCACGCATGAGTTTGGCCGACTTAAGTTTGTTCCACTTCTTGATGTCGTTCACCGTGATGCCATACTTCCGGGCAACAGCTGAGATACTTTCACCGGAGCGCACTACGTGTGTTTTGGAAGCGATAGGCAAGGCGCGCTTGATGTTCATCAGGCTGTCCATACGGCTCTCTCGGGGCGATTTGTATGCGTAGATGGTCTCTTCGTTGTTGATGAACGTAGCGACTTTGCTCTTGGGTAAGGTGAGGATATGATGCGTTTCCGTTTCAGGAATAACACCCAGCAAATACGAAGGATTCAAAAATGCGATGTCTTCCACGGGCATGTCCAACACGGCCGAAAGCTGTGTAAAGGTTAAACGACGGCTGATGTGCAAGGTATCGATCTCACTGAAAATAGCTTTCGGCATGATCGGATACAAGTTGTGTTCTTTGGAATAGCTCATCACGTAAACCGCAGCGATGAATGCTGGAACATATCCAGCCGTTTCCCGCGGCAGGTAAGGGCGAAGATCCCAGTAATTGGTTTTTCCTCCTGAGCGACGAATAGCTTTGTTCACATTGCCTGGACCGCTGTTATACGCCGCAAGCACCAAAGACCAATCCTTGTAAATAGAATACAGGTACTTCATGTACAAACAGGCCGCTTCGGTCGATTTAATCGGATCGCAACGCTCGTCTACATAACTGTTGATGTTGAGCTTGAAGAGTTTTCCTGTACCGTACATGAACTGCCAAAGTCCCTGAGCTCCTACACGCGATCGGGCTGCAGGATTCAGCGCAGATTCTACAATGGCCAGGTATTTTAGTTCGAGTGGCATCTTGTATTTGGCCAACGTTTCTTCAAACAAGGGAAAATACAATTCCGAAAGACCAATCATACGGGACACCTGGTTCCGTTTCCGGATTGCGTACATGTTGATATACGCCTTCACTTCATCGTTGTAGATGAGTTTGAAAGGCGACTGGGCATCCATTTTTGCAATACGTTCGGCCAACACAGCAGCCGTATATACCGGCACCGAATCAGGAGCAAAGCCCAGGTTTCCCGGACGGCCAAATTCACCCCCGTAACGTGAGGACTCAAACAATTTCAAATAAGCAAGACTGTCGAGCTGAGCGGCAATCGGATCATCTGCAAGCAAACGAACAGACGTATCACGCGCAGCGACATACGTCCTCTTCTGCGGAAAAACGATGCTTGCCAACAGCAGGAAAAATCCAGAAAAGAGTATTCTTAAGCGCATGTGTGTTTCAAAAACGTAATCAAAATCGGTGTAGTACTCAGGAGCGCCTTTTATCTTGAACAAACAAGAAAGGCATTTGCTTCAAACCTAATCGAAATTTCCAAAAGAATCGGAGGATGTCCGTGGAAATTCAACACAGTCTTGTTCACAAGCGGAACGCAAAAAGCGTTATACAGGTTCAGCCATTCCGGCCATCAATCTTGCAGAGAAAGCAAGCAATTGCTGATCTTGAAAGGAATTCGCCATCAGCTGAACGCCGAAAGGCATTCCGTTGCTGTGTTTTCCTAAGGGAAGCGATATAGCAGGAATGCCACAAAGGTTTGCCTGAACGGTGTATATATCTTCCAGATACATCTTAATCGGATCGCTGCTTTTATCTCCCAGCGGGAAAGCTGTTCCCGGTGTGCTGGGTAACAAAATAAAGTCGTTCTCTTCAAAAATTGCCCGGGTGCGGTCGCGTAAAATCCTCCGTACTTTTTGTGCTTTGGAATAATACGCATCGTAATAACCCGAACTCAATACAAACGTGCCCAGCATGATGCGCCGTTTCACCTCTTTCCCAAATCCTTCCGAACGGGAGAGCTTGTAGGTGCTTTCGAGATCGGTCGCATTTTTACTTCGGTACCCGTAATGAATGCCATCAAACCGCGAGAGGTTGGAAGAAGCTTCGGCTGTTGTTAAAACGTAATACGCCGGAATCACATAATCGAGGTAGGGAAACTCCACCGCATTTACCGTATGGCCTTCGGCCCGCAATTGCTCGATCATGCCCAACATTCGATCACGGATTTCCGGATCGAGACCAGCGTTTTCAATGTAATCGGGCATGTAGGCAATGCGGTATTTACCCTCTGCTTGCATGTGCTCCGAAAACGCAGGTGCTGGTTGTTGCAACATCGTCGCATCGAATTCATCCGGACCGGCGATGACCTCCAAAATGGCGGCACAATCTTCTACATTATTGGCCAATGGTCCTACCTGATCAAAGGAGGAGGCATAAGCAATACATCCCCAACGGGAAACTTGTCCGTACGTTGGCTTTAATCCAACAACACCACAAAAAGAAGCCGGTTGTCTGATCGATCCTCCGGTATCTGACCCGAGTGTTGCCAAACATAATCCTGCTGCTACTGCTGCAGCCGATCCACCCGACGATCCGCCCGGTACACGTGAGGTGTCCAATGGGTTTTTTACAACACCATAGGCCGAATTTTCATTCGAACTACCCATGGCAAATTCATCACAGTTTAAGCGACCGATAATCACCGCATCTTCGTCTATCAACCGCTGAACAACGGTGGCAGAATACAGCGATTCAAATCCTTCCAGAATCTTGCTCGACGCAGTCACCTGATGTCCTTTGTAACAGAGGTTATCCTTCAAACCAATCACCATTCCGGCCATTTTACCGGCAGTACCGGCTTTCCATTTCTGGTCGGCGGCTATGGCTTGGCGTAAAGCATCTTCCTCAAACACTTCCAAAAAAGCATTCAGATCAGATTTTTCCTGGATCGTATTCAGGTAATGACGGGTAAGCGATTCAATGGTTGTTGTTCCCGATGCAAGTGCAGCACGGGTGTCGGCCAGAGATAAATACATAGGCGGGTTCTGCTTTGGCAATCAGTTTTTATTCTCAGGCAGTTGGTCGTCTTTCTTCGCGTCTTTGGCGTCCTTAAATTCACGGATGCCCTGCCCAATGCCTTTCATCAGTTCCGGGATTTTTTTACCCCCAAATAAAAGAAGTACGGCAGCAACAATGAGCACGATATGCCCTGGGCTCAGAAGTGTTAAAAAAACAGATAACATCATGATCGTGGAATAAGCTACAAAAGTAGGCTTTTCTTGCCCCAAACCGACAACCGGAATGGATTCTATGCCGCTTTGAGTTTGTTTTTCTCCACGCGTTCGGCAATGATTATACTGACTTCATACAGCACAAACAGGGGAATAGAAACGATTATCTGACTGGTAACATCGGGTGGTGTGATGACTGCTGCAACAATGAGGATAATGACGTACGAGAATTTACGCGTGTTGCGCAGATAGGTTGGTCCAACGAGGCCGATTTTTGCCAAAAAGTAAATGACAATGGGCAACTCAAACACCAATCCACTGCCGAATGTGGTGGTTACAACGGTGGAGATAAAACTGTTCAAGCCAATTTGATTGCTCACCAGATTACTCACCTGATAATTACCAAAAAAGAAAACACTCAACGGCGTGATGACATAATACCCAAATGCCACCCCGAGGAGAAATAAAAACGTCCCCCAGAACACCAGACCATTGGCATATTTCTGTTCGTTTTTATACAATGCCGGCTTGATGAAACGCCAGATTTCCCAAAGTAGATAAGGAAATGCCAGAATGATACCGGTTACCACTGCAATGGTAATGTGCGCCGTAAACTGCCCCGACATATCGATGCTGATGAGTTCGAAATTGAGCTCTCCCAAACAGATACTGTCGTTGTTAAAGAGCTGATACGACAACCAGCAAAAGAAACGATAGGTTGGAAAGTCGTTGTATTTAGGCGCTAGCAAGATCCCATCAAAAATGAGGTCTTTGTAAATAAACGCGAGCGTTCCAAACAGAAAGATTGCAATAGCAGAGCGCACCAGATGCCAACGGAGGGCTTCCAGGTGATCGAGAAAACTCATCTCGGCTCCAACTTCTTCTTCGGGCTGATCTAATGCCATGGGGCGGCAAAGATAACAAGGTCCGGCATGCAATTACCGAATCAACATGTTTCCTTCTGTATTCGGATTATTTCTGCTTTTTCAACAAGTCGTTGTATTCCTCGAGCAGTTTGAGGTATTTATCTTTCCAGAACTGTACAGATTGTTCCCCATACCCTACCTCCAATCCTTCTGCGAGGATGGAACGTGTGCGGTGATCCGACCGCAAGTCCTGAATTTCGGTAGAAAAGTCATGCCGGATAATCTTCCCAATCTCCAACATTACGTCTAACGGCACATCCGGACGACTAAACTGATTGTATAGCCAGCGCCTGCTTCGGTTCAGGTTTTTTACAATGCGCGTGACCGGAATCCCGCTATAGCGGATCGCTGCTTCTAAAAGTTCACCACGGTGCTCCATTGCAGCAAATCTCTGTCGCGAGGTGTAAATAATTAAACGCAGAAAGGTTACACATGTGTGCAGTGCGCGTAAAGCCTTGAACACTTCTATTCCATGCGTTGAAACCGTGAAACACTTACCTTCGTGGCATGTCTGAACAGCTTCCTCTTTCTATCATTATCAACGAACTGGGCGAAAACCGTGAGCAGTATTTCAATGCCGTATCGCCGGTCATTGCTCAATCTTCCAATTTCTGTTATCCAACGGTTGCTTCCATGCGGGAAGCGCTGCAAAAAGAATTCGAAAATCCATTTTACACCCGGGGCTTCAATCCAACGGTGGGAATTCTTCGCCAGAAACTCGCCGCGCTCGAAGGAACCGAAGATGCACTGGTGTGTGGCTCGGGCAGTGCCGCCGTTTCAATTGCCGTGATGGGCAACCTCAAAACCGGCGATCATGTGATTTGTGTGCAAAAACCGTATAGCTGGACGTACAAACTTCTCAGCGTTTTGCTGGCACGTTTTGGCGTTGAGACAAC
>CALQRR010000041.1 GCA_943333015.1 Chitinophaga pinensis
CTCCACCCTGGAGAAATACAACTGCATACTCGTCACCAATTCCCAAATGCTTCTTGACTAAACTTACAGCTTTATCAAAAACAGCGATCACATCTTTTCCACGATGGGATACTTCCAGAAGTGACAAACCGGAATGATTGAATTCGAGACAGTCTGCAGCAGCTTTTTGAAGAACTTCCTTGGGCAGGATACCTGGCCCGGCACTGAAATTATGCACTTTCATGATTCAGGGATATTTTGCGAGTCAAAGTTAGAAATTCACATGAGTCCGCAGCCCTTATAACAAATGAAAACGCCCCTGTTTTGCAGAGGCGTTTCAGTTTAAATTAACGTATATAATTAGCGTGCATGCGTTTCAGCAACGGATCTACCAGCCGAATCAAAATTTGTAGCACTCACAATCTTGTTTGCATCATAGATAATCCTGTAACGGAGGGAACCTGTTTCGTCAAAAACCTTCCAATCGCCTGTTTTATCGCCGCCTTTGTAAAAAGCCTCGGCAGTCTTCATACCGAGCTCATTATATGTTACCCAATACCCATCCATCTTTCCGTTTAAAAAACTTCCCGTTTCCATAGCTTTCCCTGATTGGAAATAATTGGTAACAGTGTAGGTCTGTGCATTGGTATACACGTAGCGGCTTTTGATCATCCCATTATCAAAAAAGGTTGTCAACTCCTTATTCTGAGCCATCAGAGAAACAGACGCACTTACAAAAAGAAATATCAGCAACTTTTTCATTTTCGAAACGATTTTAATGTATTGTACTCAACTTGAGTTTACAAAGTTACACAAATATTTATTTTTACATCATTCTGACATAACATTAATTTAACATTGAGCGGCTTTTGGTCTCCTGTAAATGCGTATATTCCTGATTATCTAATTATTACTGTTATTCACAATGCGTTAAACTGAAACAAGATTTCATTTCCAATGTTAATTTTATGTTACCACGATGCATTTCATCTTCATTTTCGCTGCAAGAAAAGCATTGTGTTAATTTTGCATCGCTTTTCTAAAACGATTGTCTGCCTTGTTGGAATAGAATTTTGAAAAGCAGCTTCAGCAATACGTTCAGAGTACTAAAATGGACAACCACTTTTTTACTAATAAATCAACGTTCATCACTTCCAGTCGGAAAATCCTTTTTCTTTCTATCTCCTTCTAATGGGCGAATCTACTTCTCAACATGCTCACCTTAATAAGGTCACAATTGCTGGTCTTATCATAACCCTTGGTATTATATATGGCGACATTGGAACATCGCCTTTATATGTAATGAAAGCCATCATTGGCTCAAGAACGATAAGTCGGGAACTGGTTCTCGGAGGTGTATCCTGCATTTTTTGGACACTCACACTTCAAACAACGTTCAAGTATATAGTATTAACATTACGAGCAGACAATAAAGGAGAAGGGGGTATCTTTGCCTTATACGCATTAGTTCGCCGTACAAAAGTGAAATGGTTGCTTTTCCCTGCAATTATCGGCGGTGCTGCTTTACTTGGTGATGGAATCATCACTCCTGCCATTTCTGTTTCATCGGCTATTGAAGGTCTAAAAGAACGTTATCCTGCTATTAACACGCTCCCCATCATTATTGGGATTTTGTTTGTATTGTTTGCTGTCCAACAATTTGGAACCAAATCCATTGGAAAACTCTTTGGACCTGTCATGTTCGTCTGGTTTATAATGCTGTCTGTTCTCGGATTAAGTCAGATTGTTCAAAATCCAGAAGTCTTTGCGGCATTGAGTCCAACATATGCTTTCCAACTTCTCACAAAATACCCCGGAGGATTCTGGATTCTTGGGGCTGTTTTCCTCTGCACAACAGGAGCTGAGGCGATGTATTCTGACCTTGGCCATTGTGGGAAAAAGAATATCCGTGTTTCATGGATCTTTGTCAAGACAGCACTTTTACTTAACTATTGTGGTCAGGCTGCCTGGTTATTGAAATCAGAAAATGGACTGTTGAATGGTAAAAATCCTTTTTATGAAATTATGCCGGAATGGTTTTTCATGACAGGCTTAGTCATTGCAACCATCGCTACCATCGTTGCGAGTCAAGCATTGATATCCGGTTCATTTACACTGATCAACGAAGCTATCCGACTAAATCTTTGGCCTAAAGTCCGTATCAATTACCCAACAGATCTGAAAGGACAGCTGTATATTCCTTCAATTAACTGGCTCTTATTCATAGGTTGTGCAGGAATTGTAGTGTATTTTAAAGAATCCAGTAAAATGGAAGCAGCCTATGGCATGACCATCATCATCGGGATGCTTATGACTTCTACTTTACTTGTTTACTATATGGGTATGAAACGTTATAGTAAAATCACAATCAATGCGTTTATAGGCGTTTACTTATGTGTGGAAATTGCATTTCTAGTTTCAAATCTGGAAAAAATACCGGAAGGCGGTTGGATCTCTCTGATGATTGCCACCCTGATCGCCTTGATCATGTGGGCCTGGTACGATGCTCGAAAAATTAGAAACAGTTATGTTGAATTTGTTCAACTAAACGATTACCTCGACCTGCTCTGCGAATTGAAACAAGATCTAAGCGTACCTAAATATGCCACGCATCTTGTGTTCTTAACCAGTGCCAATTATGAAAACCAGGTTGAATCTAAAATCATCTATTCAATCTTGCAGAAACAACCCAAGCGCGCCGACATTTATTGGTTCCTGCACGTAGATGTGGTGGATGAACCGTATCGAATGGAATACCGCGTGAATGAAATCATCAACGATTCTGTGATCCGGGTTGATTTCTACCTTGGATTTCGGGTCGCTCCAAAGATCAATCTGATGTTCCGGAAAGTGGTGCAGGATCTGGTCAAGAGCAAAGAAGTCGATATTGTTTCTCGATATGAATCACTTAACAGGAATCATGTCATTGGTGACTTCCGTTTTATTGTTCTTGAAAAGTTCCTGTCAAATGAAAATGATCTTCCTTTTTACGAGAAGATCATCCTTGATATTTACTTCTTACTTAAAAGCATCAGTCTGTCTGAGGAAAATGCATTTGGATTAGACACCTCCACTGTGCATGTTGAAAAAGTGCCCCTGATCATTTCCCCCGTGCGTGAAATTCATCTCAAGCGCATCGGTGAAAAACCCCATCACTCGTAAAAGGCATTAATCACATCGGTATATTGATCCAGTAATACCCTTCGTTTCAATGATAGTTTTGGCGTGAGCTCACCGGAGTTCGTCGACCATTCTGCAGGAATCAATGCAAACTTTTTGATCATTTCGTAATTACTGAAACCTGCATTATAGGTATCGACTTCGCTCTGAAAGAGTGCTATTACTGCCGGATTTTTACAAAGATCTTCGTTGCTTGAAAACGTCAAACCTTCGGATTTAGCCCATTCGCGGAGCAAAACAAAATTTGGTACGATGAGCGCTGAAGGATGTTTTCTATTTTCCCCCACAACCATCATTTGCTCGATGTAGATAGATTCTTTGAATTTATTTTCCATCTGTTGGGGAGCAATGTATTTCCCCCCTGAAGTTTTAAAAATCTCCTTTTTTCGATCTGTAATTCGAAGCAAATCCCCCGACATCATTCCAATATCACCCGTATGAAACCAGCCATCGGTCATGACTTCCGCCGTTAAATCTGGTCGTTTATAATAGCCAAGCATGACATTGGGACCTTTGCACAGAATTTCTCCATCGGGTTCAATTTTCACTTCAACATCGCGGATTACCGGACCAACCGATCCAAATGCCCGCATGCCTTTATCGAGACGATTAACAGTGATCACAGGGGACGTTTCTGTTAATCCGTATCCTTCTAAAACATTGATCCCTGCAGCTGTAAAAACACGCGCCAATCGCGGTTGAAGAGCAGCTGATCCAGAAACAATGACCCCCACTTGTCCACCAAGCGCTTCCCGCCATTTGCTAAAAATCAACTTATTGGCGATGCGCAACTGCATCTCATACCAAAGTCCGTTTTTCCCATCCAGTTCGTAGCGATGCCCTAGATCGAGTGCCAAAAAAAACAAACTCCGCTTAACACCCGTGAGTTCGTGTCCTTTGGCAACTATTTTATCATACACTTTTTCGAGAAGTCGCGGCACGGTTGAAAATGCAAACGGCTTTACTTCCTTAAGGTTGTCGCCAATGGTTTCGAGGCTTTCTGCATAATAAATACCGGCACCGACGTATATGTATAAGTAGGTGAGCATGCGCTCGAAAATATGTGAAAGCGGTAAAAAGCTGAGCACTTTGTGATGGTGATTCACTGGACAAACTTCCCCGGATGCGATGACATTCGTAATCAAATTGCTGTGGGAAAGCATCACGCCTTTGGGCGTACCAGTAGTTCCGGATGTGTAGATCAAGGTGAGCATTTGATCCGGCTTAACCGCTGCTTTGAGTGCATCCAGTTTTTCTTTCTGTGGATGCGCTGCTCCTTCTTTGCGTATATCAAGCCAATGGGGTAAATCAGCTTCCTTTTTAAAGGTATAAATGGATTTCAGGACAGGTAATTGTGGCTGAAGTGCATGAACCTTTTGATATTGATCATTATCATAAACAAAAGCGATTTTAACATCCGCATCCTGAAGAATGAAAGCAGTTTCTCCAGCATTCATGGTGGGATAAACAGGAACACTTACTGCTCCAATCTGGGCGATGGCAAAATCTACAAAATTCCATTCTGGGCAGTTAGATGAAATGATGGCAACTTTATCATCAGGACCAATACCCGCCTGCATCAAGCCATAACTTAATTCATCCGCTGCAGAAATGAATTCATCTATAGTAACAGACTCCCACTTCCCATTGCGTTTTGCAACAAGAACATCAGGCCGAGAATAGGACGCTTTATAATTCGGGAGAAGATCGATTATGCGGTTTATCTTCATAGTGTATGATTCGAGGTAAAGTTCAAATGTACCGAATCAGACTGAAAACCGTGAACATCGTTACAGGTTATTCCTCCGATTCAATACTCGCAGGCGACAAAGCCCAATAATTAATCTCCTTCACAGCAATTCCATTCTCCAACAAAAAGATTCGAGGCACACGTCCTTCCGTAAACTCGTGCATTAAATTGTTGTTCATCAAATAATACGGCACATTCTCCATTTTACTCCGTTTTAAAAAACTTGGTAAACCCGACTCTTCTCCACTGAGTAATACAACCACTGGAAAATCCGGATGATCTTTACGGATGATGTGAAGTTTGTAGGCCATTCTACTGCAAAAAGGGCACGTAAGACTGGCTAAACAAAGCAATTTTCGACCTTGTTTCAATCCAGGTGGAATTGTCCCCAAGGCAGGGTTCATGCGAACGGTATCGAGCCGTGCCAGTTGAAGATCCCGATGCATGACAACTTCGGCTTGCTCCCCATAAATGGCCCAATGTGCCGGGTAATTAAGAATGAAAGGGATGGGAAAAAGCAGAACAACAACAACCCAGGCAGACCATGCAGGCAATTGCCAGCCTTTGGCCGATACTCCTTTTCGATACAGGAAGAATGAAAGCAGTAATGCGAAAGACCAAATAAAAATCCCCTGATAACGGGAGATCTTATTCAGTTCTGATAAGCAGGCATAGCAACGCGTTAGCCCAAGTAGCGTTGGCTGAATAACCGCGAGAAGTAACATGCCAGCTGAAAGGAGCATCGCTGATCTGTAAATCACTTTGCGCGCACCCATCCCCAAAAGAATGAGCATCCCGAGTACCATGGATGAACCAGTGAGAATCCTACTGATGTATGGACTTAAAAACCAGCTTGACCAACCAGCATCTACAAGAATGTATTCTACATATTCGGCAGAATCAGAAGCAAATAAACCAGTTATAATGAGCAGAAATCCTACTACAATGCGAATCAGAATAGTCACGGGACATAGGGATAAAAAAAAACTGACCCGAAGGTCAGTTTTTAAGATTGCTGTAAGGCAGAATTAATCTTCAGCCCAAGTACATGTGTAAAAAGAAGCTGTATTTGTAGCTGTACAAACTGTTTTTGCATCATCAGCATCACTCTTGTTCAAATTAGAAAAAGGTGTTGTTGTAGTAGGCAAAAGTGGCAAAATGCCAGAAGTGTCAGTACACGTACATGTGTAATCTTTTTTACATGAAGCAAGAAATGCAACAACTGCAACTGCAAGAAGTAATTTTTTCATTGTATTGGTTTTGGTTTTACACATGCAAATATAACAGCACATCTGACATGACGAGCAATGAAAATAAAATACATTCCCCTAGAGGCAACTGTAATATTTCTGCAGAGCATTTTAAAAAGAAGCCCTCATTTTTTAGGCAAAAAAAACCGGCGATTAAGCCGGTTTAATGGGTATCATTTAATCATTTTTCTGCCCAAGTACAGATATTACCTGTTTCACAAACAGCTTTCTGATCATCAGCATCACTCTTTTTTAAATCATTATAGTCAACAGAAATTGTTGTATTCACACCACCTAATATGGTAGGGCATGTACAGCTATAATCTTTTTTGCAAGAAGCGAAAAACGCAACAACAGCAACAGCAACAAGTACTTTTTTCATTTTGTTTTGTTTTGGGTTATTTAAAACAAAAATAGCAGGTATGATTAGAAAAGCAAATTTAATTAAGTTTGGCAGGGGTATCAAATTGCCTTAAGTGAAATGCTTAATCAAAAAACACGTGTTGGGATACTATTAGGAATGCTGATTATCGTCAGTTCTGGACTGTATTCCTGCAAAAAATGTTTGAACTGCACCTCTGAAAAGAAAAGTGACGGTACTACCATAGATACCTATCCTGAATCCTGCGGAAAAAAGGCAACTTTAGATGTTCAGGAATTAAATTACAGGGCCAATCTCCCAGATTCGCTCACCCTTAATTGCAACAGAGATTAATCGAAAAATGAAACCTTACATCCGCGCTACCGCTCTATTCGTTCTGTTAAGTCTTTCTTTTTACTCGTGTAAAAAATGCACGAAATGCGAAGTAAAAGATTCAGTAGGGAATATCATCCAAAATGAAACACAAACCTGCGGCAGCTCCACCGAAACGGATAAAGCCAAAGCAGATGCTAAAGCACTTTCATTACTTATTGGTGGTTCGTACACTTGCTCAGACGAGTAATTAATGACGGATCACAATCTTTTCAGCAGTTCTTTTGGATGTATTAGAAACAACCAAAAGATACGTACCCGATGACAACGCAGCGGTAGGGATTTGAGTCGCTCCGTTTTGTAATACACCGTTCTGCATGAGCTTTCCTGAAATATCATATAACTGATAGATCGCGCCTTGGATGAAGTTTTTTGTCTGAATGGAACAATAGGCGTCAGCCGGATTTGGATAAACAAGCATTTCAGGTGAGGACACTACCGGTGTGGCCAAAGGCGTTTGTACTCTAAAATCCCATGCTCCACGACCATACGTAACAAAACGGGCAGTTTTCATGGATTCGATGTAATCTAACGACCAGTAATTCTGATCTGGAGCAACGCCAACACCTAAATCGAACCAAGCATTTTCGGATTTCACAAAAACATAAGGACCAATCTCGGTGGAGGCGAAAATAAATTCATCACCTGGTGTGCCTGCCATTTTGAAAACCAAGGTAGATGGCAAGCCTGAACTGCGGGCGGTAAATGCTGCACCGTTGTTCGATGAAAAATAAACAGGCGGATTTGAATAGCCACTTCCGCAGATCCATACTTCACCCAAATTAATTTTGGAAGGATAAATACAGGCTCCATAGAGATAATTTCCCGATGGTGAATTCCCAATGAGAAATGAAGACCAGGTAACACCTCCATCAACGGAACGGTAAAACCTTCCAGAATCGGTATACACATACCAATAATCATGGTTGAGTGGTGATATCGCAATAGCGGAGATGCCTCCTTGAAAAACAGCAGGAAGATTTTCTGCTCCCAGGACATTTCCGCTTGGCTGAAGTTTGGTAATACGTGTGCCATTGGCCATGTAAGCGATGTCATCATAGTCGGGATCGGCCAACAATGGCGGAATCCAAAACGTATTGCTACCGTCAAAATCCCACGTGTAATCGGAAGTCGTGGTTGCATCAGGGTAGAATATGGCAAATCCTGGATAGACCATAAAAATGCTGTATCCATCGTTACCACTCACAATATGACCATAGTCACCACTCACAACCTGTTCGGGCATTAGCAGACCGCCATTGTCAATTTCGGCACGTTGAAATCCTTGATCCTGTGCACCTAGAAATACAACATTCGTATCGTACCGGGCGGTCAGACTGGAGTAATACTGACTCACATTCAATCCATTCATGGAAATGTTTGCAACCTGAACAGCATTGTTATAAGAGATAAAGGTCCCACCGTCGGTATTGATCAATTGAAACTCAGAACCATCCGCCTTCCGCAGTGAATTCACAGATGGAATATCGGCATGCAGCTTTGAAACTATATCCTGATAGTAATCGGGCCAGTCATTCACCTTCGTAAACGTACTGCCACCATTCAAACTTCTGTAGCATTCTATATCCCCAAAATATAGCAGATCAGGCGTATTGACAGAGCAACTGAAACTTGTTTTGAAAAAAGGGTCTTTCCCCAAATCAGTCATCAGTGTCCAATCACTTCCTCCGTTGTTTGAACGAAAGATTTGCTGGTTCACATATGCATATAAATACACCAATCCATTATTGGCTAAATGCCCTGTTAACATGGTATACCCTTGCGGAATTCCAGGCAAAACCCCTAGCGGTGTAAGGGAGGAGTCGGTCAGATTAATGCTGTATGCCTTATCATTGTGAACAACAAAAGGAGTGGTCATGCCATACTGTGGCGCCCAAAGATCAAACTGATTTAAATCACCGTTTCCTACATTGGGAATGGCCAAATAAGGAGTAAATGTTGTCCCCCTATCGGCAGATTTATACAACTGAACACCATTGGCTCCTCCAGGAGTTTGACCTCGTAACAGGACAAGCACCGTGGCATCCGCATCATCACACACCTGAACACGCTCAATGCGCTCATACCAAGCACTCATTGTAGCCAAACCGGTGGATGTTTCCCACGTTTCACC
>CALQRR010000042.1 GCA_943333015.1 Chitinophaga pinensis
CTGATTTGGATGGATTTACGTTTGAGGTTTTCCATCCATTGCCAGTGTTGTTTGTTGAAGGTTTCGTTGCGGGTGAGGATGGAGTTGAAGGTGTTGTAGCCAATAGAGGAGATAGCGGTGTTGCCCGTGGAAACATAAATGGAATTGTTGCCAATCATGAGGTCGCAGAGATATACCTGAAGGACGGCGCCGGTTGATGCTCCGGTGTACCCAATTTTTTGACCGGTTTCGGTTTGGCGTGCGATGCGGCGGATGAGTTCTTCGGTTTGGTCGAGAACAGTGAGGGCGGCTTCTTTGCTGGAGAAAAACCCCGCATCCCAATAGAACTTAATTTGTTGCAGGGTGCTTTCGATGGTTTCGTCGGTCCAAATTTCGGTGCCGGGAATTTCGGCGTAGCGTTGATACAATTCGGTGAGCAAGGACGGTTCGAAATGGTCTTCTACCGGATAGGGGAAATGCGTTGTTTCAAACTCGGGAATGTTGAGGATGGATTTCATCCAGTAAAGGAGTTTAAAAGCGGCCAGATCGGGGAATCCGAAATGGTAAAACATGGGAATATCTTCGGCGGCGTAATGAAAATTGGCCTGTTCGTGTTTGCGAAAGGATGCGAGCTGCTCGGTAAGGGTGTGGAGGTATTGGCGGAATTGACCGATAGTTTGGTCGAGTTTGTTGAACTGAAACGTAACCACATCGGGCACTTCGGTGTTGAGCGCCTCGAGCGGGATGCTATAATGCAGACAAATTTTCACGGTTTCGTCGAGTGTGATAGCGGTCTCGCATCGCAAACGGCGGTAGGCACCGTCCTGACTGATTTCGAGGATGTCCATCAGGTCACGGGCGAGGTTGACTTGACCGGGCACGAGTGTTTTGAGTAGGTTGATGAAACGCTGCTGATGTTGAACGCGGATTTTGTTTGGCATTATTCCGTAAATGATCTGAGTTTTATTTGTGCAATATGCGTAATGTTCAAAGGTAATGCGGAAATATCCCTAATTCAAACATGATTGTGTGCGTTTGTATTGTCGAATATACCACATATTACTAATGAATTGAAAAGGTCGGTATAATTCCGTAGAGATGAGGGGCGAGCGAGCGGCACCTTTGTCTCAACAAAAAACCTAAAAACACTTCTTATGAAACGTCTGACACTTTCCCTGATCCTGATTATTGCTGCTTCCTTTTCGTATGTGGTAGCACAAACTTCCCGTCCGCTTTTAGCTGTGGGTGAAATTGATGCCAACGATGCACTCCCCGGAAATGGGTATTCAACCCTGTCGGAAATGGCCATGCGTAAAATGGAACGCATGGGCGTGTATGAAATGCTCGACCAATATGATATGAATTACCTCGCCAAGCGCGATGACATTGTGCTTACAGGATGCTATTCGAAAATTTGTCTGACCGAAATCGGCGCTAAACTGCATGTAGATAAAATGTTGACCGGTAGTATTCGGACGGTAGGTGAGAACATCACCGTGAACTTCCGGATTTTGGATGTGAAGTCGGGCATTGTTGAACGGACCCGCACCAATGATTTCCTGAAAATAAATGCCGAATACCGAAACATGATTGAGATCACATTAGATGAACTGATGGGTAATCCTGTGGATGAGGAAACGAAGAAGAAGCTGACCTTGAAAAATGATTTTGACAATACGGTGAACAACCCGTACCAATTACGATTACGTACCGACGGGCCACGCATGGGCTTCACCATGTTTACCGGAGAAACAGCGACCATCCTTGGGACAAACCGCAATGTGGGTGGATTTGAAGCGCAACCAATGATGTTTCAATTCGGTTACCAGTTTGAGAAGCAGTATTTAAATGAAGGGAATTTTCAAGCCTTGTTTGAATTTATTCCGATGATGACCGGCTTGGATCAGGGTCTTTTCATTCCAAGTATCACCGTGATGAATGGCTTACGTAACAATAAAAACGGATGGGAATTCGCTTTTGGTCCAACCTTTTCCGTTGTTACTAAAAGTCAGGGATATTATGCAGCCGATACCCATCGGTGGACCTTGCTGAACGACAGTTTGCCAACACCCGAAAACGCTGATGTCATTACCCGACTCGATAGCCGTGGGGATGCTTCTGTACAGGCCGGATTCATTTTCGCTTTTGGGAAAACATTTAAATCAGGAAAATTGAATATTCCAGTAAATGCATTTGTGATTCCGAGCAATAAAGGCTTGCGTTTCGGTGTCTCGTTTGGTTTTAATGCCCGTGATCGGTATGCGTATACTGCCGTAAAATAAGTGTCAGAAGCGAGTCCTCTTTCGAGGGGCGAACGCCTGGGGATTTTCTCTGGGCGTTTTTTGTGTGATGGAAGGGCAAAGCTTTAGGGAATAGGTTTCAGGAACAGATTCATCGGAATCGTCCGAATCGGTTATCTTCACCGCCCAAAACTGAATTCCGAAATGAAAAAAATTTTCTTTTCCCTGATCCTGAGCGCTGCACTTGGAAATGTGATGGCACAGTCGGCCATGAGTCCGGAGCAACTGCTAAAAGTTGCGCGTGTATCGGCGGTTGGTGTGACAAAAGACGGCAAGAATCTGGTGTATCGTGCCAGCGTGCCTGATCTGACAGCCAACAAAAACAGTTCTAAGCTTTACATGATTCCGCTCACCGGCGGTGCGGCAACCGTACTCGATAGTTTGGGTTCGTTGGTGGCCGACGGCAGTGTGAGCAAAGACGGCAAATACCAGCTTCAGGAACATCTGGTGAAAGTGGAAAAAGTGCAGGCCGCCGACTATTACCCGGAAATGACGAAAGCCAATGTGCAGATTTATGATGGATTGAATTACCGTCATTGGGACACGTGGGAAGATGGAAAATTCCGTCATGTTTTCCTGCATAAAATGGTCAATGGCAAAGCAGATGAAGGCAAAGACCTGATGCCAGGTGAGGCGTTTGACAGTCCGCAGCAGCCCATGGGCGACGAAAGCGATTATACTTTTAGCAACGATGGCCTGCAAGTGGTGTATGTGTGCAAGAAAAAATCAGGAACAGCATACGCCATCAGCACCAATACCGATTTATACAGTTACGACATTACTACGGGTTTAACATCCAATCTGACCGAAGGTCGTATGGGCTATGATACCGATCCTTTGTTTTCCTCCCAAAACACCTTGGCGTGGTTGAGCATGAAACGCGACGGGTATGAAGCAGATAAGAACGACATCATTGTGCGCGGGAAAGCCAGCGATATGAACCTGACAGCCAATTGGGATGGGACGGTAAAATCGTACCGTTGGGCAGATGATGGAAAGAAGATTTATTTTACCGCAGCGGTAGATGGAACAATGCAATTGTTTGAGGTGGACTATCCGGGTATGACAAAGAAATTGCCAGTGGTTGTTCAGTTGACGAATGGCGATTTTGACATTACTGGCATTGTTTCGCAAGTGGGAAATACGCTGTTGTTGAGTCGCACCGATATGAATCATGCGGCGGAGATCTTCACATACGATTTCAAAAGTAAGGCCCTGAAACAGCTCACGCATGTGAACGATGATTTGTATGCGGGCGTGAAGATGAGTAAAGTGGAACGTCGGTATGTGACCACAACCGATGGCAAGAAGATGTTGGTTTGGATGGTGTATCCGCCCGATTTTGATCCTACAAAGAAATACCCAACGTTGTTGTATTGCCAAGGCGGTCCACAATCGCCGGTTACGCAGTTTTATTCTTTCCGGTGGAATTTCCAGTTGATGGCTGCACAAGGTTATATTGTTGTGGCTCCGAATCGTCGTGGCTTACCCGGTTTTGGTGTAGAGTGGAACGAAGCGATCAGTAAGGATTGGGGCGGACAGTCGATGCGTGATTATCTCAGTGCCATTGATGATGCTTCCAAAGAAAGCTTTGTGGACAAATCACGTTTGGGATGTATTGGAGCGAGCTATGGTGGATATTCTGTTTTCAACTTAGCCGGCATGCACAACAAGCGTTTCAAAACATTTATCGCCCATGCGGGAGTGTTTAATTTGAAGAGCATGTATGGAACTACCGAAGAAGTGTTCTTTACCAACTTCGATATGGGCGGTGCCTATTGGGAAAAGAACAATGCTGTGGCTCAAAAGACCTATGCGGAATTTGATCCGAGCAATAAAGTGGGCAATTGGGATACGCCGATGTTGATTCTTCACGGAGGAAAAGATTTTCGTGTTCCAGAAGGACAAGGTTTTGAAGCGTTTCAGGCCTTACAGCTGCGCAATATCAAGAGCCGACTGGTGTATTTTCCTGATGAAAACCATTGGATTTTGCAAGCACAAAATGGCGTGGTTTGGCAGCGGGAGTTCTTTAAATGGTTGAAGGAAACACTTTAGGTTTCTGCGTTTATAAAAATAAAAAAAGGAGGATATCGTGAGATGTCCTCCTTTTTTATGTCCTTCTTTAAGGAGAAGCCCATTGTGATGTAATAGGGAAGTTAATTCTTTGTCTTACACGTTGACATCCCAAAGAGGGTGTACAGTGGGCAGAAACTGATGAACGAAGTGGCTACAAATACCCCCCCGAGAACAAGTAGGATAATTCCCAATGTGCCGCTAACAATTCCTGTGAAGTATAAAACAGCGAATACAATAGCCAGCAGAATGCGGATGATTTTGTCGGTTGAGCCCATGTTTGTTTTCATAATGTTCTGAGTTTAATAAATTGAAATTTACGAATTCAAAGTAAACAGATGGAGTTTTTCTAAACTGTGATGAATGTCACGTTTTAGATTCCGTTTTCATCATCATTTGTCCTCGTTCTAAAAGCGGCAATTTTCCTACTTTAGCGCCGATGATCAAATCCATGACCGGTTTCGGGAAAAGTCAGGCTGTAGTAGGTCTTAAGACCTTGACAATCGATATACGCGCGCTCAATAGTAAACAACTTGATCTGAATTTGCGTCTTCCGCAAGCTTTCCGCGAAAAGGAAGGCGAGGTGCGCAATTTGGTTTCCGGTATGTTGGAGCGGGGGAAAATTGATGTTTTTGTTTCACTCAAGAGCACAGCATCTGCCGCAGGAGTTTCACTAAATACGGAGGCTCTCAAAATAAGGTTTGCGTCGTTGAAAGCCTTGGCATTAGAAATTGGAGCGGATACCACTCATTTATTTTCGGATGTGTTGAGGTTTCCTGATTTAATGCAGGAAGAAGAAACGGAGGCGGGTGATGAAGACTGGAAGCAGGTTCACACAAGTTTGCAGGAAGCATTGAAACAGGTGGATCAGTTTCGTTTGGATGAAGGGCGCGGCTTGTCGTCTGAACTCATGGATCGTGTGAGCAACATTGAACAGTTTTTAGAATCTATCACACCACACGAAGAAAGCCGGATGGTTCATGTGCGGGCGCGGTTGAAACAGAAGATTGATGAATTGCTGGCACAAACCGAATCGAGTGCCAATAGGTTTGAGGAGGAGATGATCTACTTCATGGAAAAGCTCGATATTTCTGAAGAGAAGCAGCGTTTGCGGGCGCATTGTTCGTATTTTAGAGAAACGGCAGCAGAGCATACAGCATCAGGTAGAAAATTGGCGTTTATCAGTCAGGAGATGGGGCGGGAGATTAATACCATCGGCTCGAAGGCCAACCATGCTGAAATGCAGAAACTTGTCGTTTTGATGAAAGACGAACTGGAAAAGATTAAGGAACAACTGAACAATGTGCTGTGAGTGGTAAACTGATCATCATTTGTGCGCCAAGCGGGGCTGGAAAGACGACCATCGTGCGTCATATTTTGGAAAATATTCCCGGTATTGAGTTCTCTGTATCGGCAACGAACCGCAAACAGCGACCTAACGAAGTACATGGAGTGGATTATTACTTCATCAGTACCGAAGAGTTCACCAGCAAGATTGCCCACGACGAATTTCTGGAGTGGGAAGAAGTGTATCCAGGAACATTTTACGGAACATTGAAAACTGAAATTGACCGGATTTGGAACCGCGGGAATCATGTGATTTTTGATGTGGATGTGGAAGGCGGTCTCAACATCAAGCGTCATTACGGAAGCCGAGCCATGCTCGTTTTTGTGATGCCTCCTTCGCTGGAAGTATTGAAAGAGCGTTTGTTTAACCGGGCCACCGAAACGGAAAAAAGCTTCCATGCGCGTGTTGCAAAAGCAGAACGTGAAATGGAATATTCCAAACATGCCGATCAGATTCTGGTTAACGATCTGTTGGTGGTTACCCTTCCAGAAGCCATCGTTATGGCCAATACGTTTTTGAAACAACCCTGAAGATGCATATCGGGCTGTATTTCGGGTCGTTCAATCCAGTGCACATCGGTCATCTCGCCATCGCAGGATACCTTGCCCAATTTACCGATTTGGAGCAGGTGTGGCTCGTAGTTTCTCCGCACAATCCTCTGAAGGAAAAAAGCAGTCTTCTCAAAGACCATCACCGGTTGGCCATGGTCAATGCAGCTGTGGAAGACATTCCCTACATCCGCTCCTCCGACATTGAGTTCTCCTTGCCTCAACCTTCCTATACGGTCAATACGCTGGCTTATCTTAAAGAGAAATATCCCCAACACCGGTTCTCCCTGATCATGGGGAGCGATAATTTGGCAGGATTTAAAAAATGGAAGAATTACGAAATCATTCTGCAGGAGTATCAACTATATGTATACCCACGCCAGGGTTTCGATCCAGGATCATTGAATTTACATCCGGCCGTTGTTCATGTGAATGCCCCGCAAATCGAACTTTCATCGACCATGATTCGTCAGGCTGTGAAGGGTAAGAAAGACGTGCGGTGTTTTATGCCCATCAAGGCATGGGAATACATGCGGGAAATGCATTTTTACGAGCATTAAAATCGCCTTGGCTGCGTAAGTCGTACATCTTTTTCCTTTTTATTAAAATTTATCCCGAGGTATTTTTCAAGGTTTTAACTGCACAATCCTCTATTCATCCGCTTTTAATTTTTGTTGACAAACGATTTGAATAGTGAGGGTTAAGTGCAATACATTTGCAGCCCTAAATCAAAACAACGCATGACCCAACAACTACAAAAAGTCGGAGTCCGTTTACTTCTGGCATTCCTTTCATTGGTAAGTATTCAAAAAGCAGATGCTCAATGTGCCGCTTCGCTTACCCAATATCCGGTCTTCACAATCAGCAATTTCACCAATACGTTTCAGTCATCAGTGGCAAATATGTATGCTGGTGAATATTCTGTTTTTAGCGTGGTTGCTGGTAATACGTACCAGTTTTCCCTCTGTGCGATAGATGGCGCAGGCGGTGTAATTCCTTACGATTCACAAATAAGCTTGTTCAATGCTGCCAATCCGACAGTTGCAATTGGATATGCGGATGATTCCTGTGGGGCGGATGCTCGAATTACTTGGCAGGCTACTTTTACGGGGTTGCTAAATGTGCAGATTAATTTATACAATTGTCTGACAAACAGCGTTAATACCACATTGCTTTACCGGTCATTGTCGCCACTGAATGATAATTGTGCCGGTGCAGTAACTGTTCCTGTTGGTGTGAATTGTGTTTCGGTTTCAGGAACACTCAATGGTGCAACAGCATCCACTCCAACAACCACTTGTGCAGGAATAAATACCGATGATGTGTGGTTCCGCCTCACATCGGGAAATACAAATGATTTAGCTGTTACAGTGTCACCTACCGGCACCGGCTTTGATCCAGTCATTGAAGTTTTTACGGGTACGTCATGCTCTAATTTGGTTAGTCTTGGTTGTGTAGATGCTGGTGCTGATGCAGTTGCAGAAGGAGCTAATTTGCTTGCTCCAACAATTGGCCAAGTTTTTTATGTTCGTGTTTATGATTATTATACAGTTCTGGCCACGAACCCTAATTTTACCGTATGTGCTACTCAGGCTGGATTTGCATCAGGGCCGGTAAATAACGAATGTGCCGGAGCAACCAACTTGTCTGTAGGTTCACTATGTAACACTACAAATGGGACATTGTTAGGCGCAACAGCCTCTAGCCCGACATCTTCCTGCGGAGGAACCAATACAGATGATGTGTGGTACCGTGCAACAGCAACCGATGTTGGAATTACGTTCGGAATTATTCCCAATGGAGCAATTAATGCTGTCATTGAAGTGTTTGAAGGAACCTGTGCGGCATTGTCACCAATTGGTTGTGTTGATGGAACCGTTGGGTCGGAAGTAGAAGGGGTTGATGTTACAGGCATTACTGCTGGAACTGTAGTGTATTTCCGTGTATACGATTACAATGCCGGTGTTGCTGCTGATCCAAGTTTTGGTGCATGCGCTGTATGGGATGTTTTGCCAATCGCTCCGAACGATGAATGTGCCAGTGCAACGACTGTCATAGCAGGAACAACCTGTGCAGTAACTAATTCCTCACTGGCTAACTCAAGTGTTTCCCTTCCAGGTAATGGCTGTGCAGGAATCAATGGCGGAGATGTGTGGTTCCAAGTAATCGCTTCGGATACAGCCATGATAGTTGATATTACAGGCCTAGACGCTACCGCTGATTTGGTGGCGGAAGTATTTGTTCAAACCATTGCGGGAGATTGTAATTCCTTGGTGAGTATTGGATGTTCAAATTTCACCAACGCAGGAGCAGTTGAATCATTTTACTTAAATGGATTTACTGCAGGGCAGGATTTCTTCTTACGTGTTTACAACCTCGATGGCACTATTCCCACAATCCCCGAAATCACCATCTGTGCCTACTGGGATCCTATTTCCCTTATTCCCGCAAATGATGAATGTGCCGGAGCAATTTCAATTACACCGGGTACAACATGTTTAGGAATTCCGGGTGATGTAGCCAATGCAACCGCCTCAGCGCCGATCTCTTCCTGCTCATCAGGAGGAACAGTGGCAGCCGATGTCTGGTTTCGTTTTGTTGCAACCGCAAATGCAGTAGATATCACCGTTGATCCAGTCACCACTTTAGACCCTGTTGTTCAGTATTTCTCAGGATCATGCGGTGCTTTGGTTTCCCGCGGATGCTCTGATTTCTTTCTTTCTTCAGGAGAGGAACATTTAACA
>CALQRR010000043.1 GCA_943333015.1 Chitinophaga pinensis
AGGCCAGCCGGTTGGCGCCGTGGAGTCCTGTGGAGGAACATTCGCCTGCGGCCATCAATTGGCGGATGCTGGTTTGTGCCTGTTGATTGACCACTATGCCGCCACACATGTAATGACACGCGGGCACCACCGGAATGAGGTCTTTGCAGATATCAATGCCCAGACTGAAGCATTTTTCGAGGATGTTGGGAAAATGGCTTTTCAGTCCAGCCGGATCGAGGTGACGGCAATCGAGGTACACGCATTCATCGCCCCGTACTTTCAATTCATTGTCGATGGCACGGGCAACAATGTCGCGAGGAGCGAGTGAAGCACGGGCATCGTAGCGGGGCATAAAATCTTCGCCTGAAGCATTTCGCAAAATGGCTCCAAAGCCTCGCATAGCCTCCGTAATTAAAAATGCAGGCTGCACGCCCGGTTGATACAAGGCCGTTGGATGAAACTGGATGAATTCCATGCTGCTCACCCGTCCTTTTGCCCGGTAGACCATGGCCACGCCGTCGCCCGTTGCTATGCGCGGATTGGTGGTGGTTGCATACACATTGCCAGCACCACCGGAAGCCATGAGGGTTGTTTTAGCTAAAATCACATCGGTAAAACCGGTTCGCAAATTCAAGGCATATATGCCGTAACAGGTAATATCGGGCGTGGAGCTGTTTATGTAGTGTCCTAAATGGTGTTGGGTAATGATTTCGATGGCAAAATGATGGTCGAGGACTTCAATGTTTGGATGGGAATTAACTTGCTCAATCAAAGCACGTTCAATTTCAAATCCGGTGTTGTCCTTGTGATGCAGAATGCGGTTTTCTGAATGTCCGCCTTCCTTGCCCAAGTCAAACTCTCCGCTCGATTTCTTGTCGAACTGCGCTCCCCAGGCAATCAATTCACGAATGCGGTCGGGTGCCTCTGTAATGACCATTCGGACGACATCTTCATCGCATAAACCGTCGCCGGCAACGAGCGTATCCTGAATATGCTTATCGAACGAATCCAGAGAATCGGTCACTGCAGCAATGCCGCCTTGGGCATATTTGGTATTCGACTCATCTTCATCACTCTTGGTGATCATGCAAACACTACCATGAGCGGCTACTTTTAAGGCATAACTCAATCCGGCAATGCCAGATCCGATGATTAGAAAATCTACTTTTTTACGCGCCGTCATACTGACAAAGATACAGATTCAACGTACCGGCATACGTGCATGTGCTTGATCGGGGGAACGGTTTCTCGAGGAATAATTCCCGCGAATTCATTCTGACTGATTTATTGCACACGAATCGAAGACTTGTTGAACCATTCAAATGTGTAAATTTGTCGGAATCACACTGCTATGAGAAAACTATACGCCTTTTTACTTGTCGCATCAGCGCTATTGATGACGGATGTTTCTGCCCAAACCGTTTTGTTTACCGAGAATTTTAACTCGGGTGGCAGTAGTTTTCAAATAAACACCTCCGATTTGAGCAGTGGTGGTCCCAGCAATCAATGGGTTATAAATGCATCCTATGCGGGAGGTTCCTTTTTTCCAAACTGCTTGGGTACACCTCTTCCAATTCCGGCGAACATCGTCAATACTTCTGATCAACCAGCTGGAATTGTTGGAAATCCCCAAAGTTCGTACATGCACATCGCCTCGAACGATGGATTGATGAGTGGGGTAACCAATAGTCACTTCATTGCTGCAAATGGGATCTGTAATTTTACGGAAAGCTATTTTGCAAAAATGAGCGCCAGCATAAGTACAGCTGGTCAGACGGGTGTTTCATTAAGTTTTTGGTGGCTATGTGAAGGATTTTCAGGAAGTTCCTTCGGGGAAGTTTATTACAGTATAAATAGCGGAGCATCTTGGAATCCAATTCCCTCGGGTCCGTCTGAGTTTAGCAGCCAGGGAACATGGAATCAACAGGTGATTACAGATGCTATATTGGACAATCAGCCCAGCTTGTTGATTGGATTCCGTTTCCAAACTATTCAATCCTCCGATATTGCAGTTGATCCGGGTTTTGGGATAGACGATTTTCAAATTACAGCAAATGCAACTTCGACTAATAGCATCACCACCGACAATATTTTATTAGGGCCTTATTGCCCCGGTCAGGCGATATCGGTTCCTTTTACTGCTAACGGTACGTTTAACGGTGGCAATGTTTTCACCGCCCAGCTTTCAAATAGTGCCGGTAGTTTTGCATCTCCAGTAATGATCGGTACATTAAATGGAACTACTTCTGGAGTAATCAATGCGAACATTCCACTCGGAACAACTGTCGGCACCAATTACCAGATACGGGTTGTTGGCAGTTCTCCGAATACCACAGGATCAGCCAGCATTGTGCTCATAGAAGTAGCAGGCGCGCCTACGGCAAGCATTTCGCCCACCTCCAGTTCAACGGTGTGTAGCGGCGGAACAGCTACGCTGAACTTCTCTGGAAGTGCAGGCACCATTCAATGGTCCAGCTCGACTAACAACGTCACATTTTCGCCTATCGGCGGAGCAACAAGTGCCATATACACCTCTGGGCCACTTACGCAAACAACGTATTTTCAGGCAACTGTTACCAGCAGTTGCGGTACAACGACATCGCAATCGTGGACGGTTACGTTGACCAATTCCGTGGTGATCCCATTATCCTACTCTCCCAACACACTAAACTTATGCAACGGACCTGTCACTGTAAGTGTAACGGGTACGTTCAGCAACCTAACGTGGTCGAACGGTCAAACCGGAACATCGGCCATTGTTGTAAGCACACCATCGACCATCTCCGTTACAGGGCAAGCTATTGGTGGCTGTGCCGCGGCATCTCAACCGCTGAACTTTATTCTCACAACTCCACCAACCCTCACTGTAACCCCTTTCAGTCCGGTAACGCTTTGCGGACCATCTGCAACGTTAACAGCCTCTGCAGGTTTTAACACGTACAGTTGGTCAAACGGACAATCGGGAGCAATTACTGCCGTTACCAGTGCTGGAACGTTTGTAGTTACGGGAACGGATGTAAATGGATGTATGGTCACATCAACCCCTGTTCAGGTGGTTTCAGGATCCACAGTAAGTATTGCGGTGGCGCCCAGTTTGGCTGCCATATGCGACGGCGAGCCTGCGTTAATCACTGCTGCAACCGGATTCAGCAACTACGTATGGTCCAACGGGGCAACAGGTGAATCGATTACGGTAAGTCAAACGGGGTATTACTCCGTAACCGCTACAGATGTGAACGGCTGCCCAGGTTCTTCGCCATTGGTGGAAGTGATTCAGTCCCAATTCCCGATAGCGAATTTTACCTACGCACAAAACAGCGGGTATACGGTTTCGTTTGATAACAATTCACAAAACGGACTTGATTTCGAATGGGCATTTGATTCCATCGGAACATCGCCGTTGCGTGATCCTACCTTTACCTTTCCGGATAGCGGACCTTATTCCATCACATTAATCATTCACAATCCTTGTGGCTCCGACACCATAACAAAAGCCATCGTTGTTGCGCAGGTCGGTTTGGAAGATCTCGCTGCAGCAGGAACATTTAGCGTTCGTCCCAATCCTTCGGAAGGAGATTTCATCCTGCGAACAGATCAAAAAACAGAACCAATAACCAGTATCTCTTTGCATGATATTTCAGGGAGAATGGTGTATCAATCGGAGCAACATTTGCAGCAGAATGTTGAATTATTCATTCCTGGAAAAACCCTACTGTCCGGTACCTATATTTTGACAATCAGGTCATTACAAGGACAGCAATTCGTGCGATTGATAAAAAAATAAATTTTACATCGCAATAATTTTGCACTTCAGATCTGTTATCAATTGAAATAAATATATTTGCATTAGTTATTGACCCCGATAACTAATACCAATAATTCTGTTTTTGGTAGATTTACAGAATACAATTGGTGGTTTGTGAAAGAAAAAGGAGCTTCGGCTCCTTTTTCTTGTTAAGGATGTTTCGTAATGAAACCTTTATTCTAAAAGGGCTGTATATATGGCAAAAGAAGCAACGCCATAAGATTCTGACCCTTGAAAATCCGCATTTTACAGCTATTCCTCTTCCTCATTGCAGGAAGCACCTCGCTTTATGGCCAGGTAGCGTGCGGATATGGGTTTACGTATTCGGGTGCAAATCCTTACACGCCACTAACATCTTCAAGCCCAACAATCATTTTAGCCAGTGGCGCAGCGCAGCCCGGTGATCTGATTGAAGCTTCTCCCACAGATGAAGATATTTTTCCGGATCAGCCTATCGGGTTTCCGTTTCAGTTTAACGGAACGACGTATACCCAATGTGGCGTTTCTACGAACGGGTGGATTTGGTTTGGAGCGATTGATCCCGTCAAAGCTGCCGGAGTGGTTATTCCGTTTACCAACGTACTTTCCTGTGACATTCCGATGGAAGGAATCGTGTCGGCTTTGAATGCTGATTTGGAAGGAAGATGGAGTGCCGGATTGGCCAGCATACGGACACGAACTTCCGGAACATCGCCCAACAAAACATTTACCATCGAATGGACCAATTTTAAAGCACTCGATGATGCCGAAGGAACAGGTTATTGCGGAGAGAATAGAAACCGTTTCGACTTTCAGATCATTTTAGAAGAAACCGGAAACCGAATTTCTTTTGCTTACAATGCTGCATCGTATTGCTGGCAAGGGTACAATCAACTGTTTCAGGTCGGACTTCGTGGTGCAAATCGCAGCGATGTGCACACCCGGAATATCCCGGCAGGTGCGAACAGCTGGGAAAACTCTACCCTAGGACTTTCAAATGCCACGGCTGTCATCCGCTCCTCTTCACCAGTCACCATTCCGGCGCAAAATGCTCGTTTCACGTTCTTTCCGGCAACACCGTCGCAACTTACCTGGGTAGGGATCGACAATAACTGGAACAATCCGCAAAACTGGAGTCCAGCTCAGGAACCTAACCGTTGCAACAATGTGCTCATTCCGGGAGGCTTAAGTCATTACCCTGAATTGGATGGAAATCAACCGGCGAGTTGTGCGAATCTTCGCCTTATGGAAGGAGCAGCCTTGACGCTGAAAACCACCTACATATCCTTTCTGAGTTGTTATGGCAATCTCAACAATGATGGGGTCATTTCCAACAACACCTCCTCCTATGTAACATTAGCGGGAGGAAACAATGTCTTTATTGGCGGAACAGGACATTTCTTGGGCACCGATCTCTTTATCACTTCAACTTCCGATTACCGTCTTCAAAGCGATTTGGTCATCCGGAATCTCTCTATCAACGAAGGCTCTGCTTTACGGATGATGGATAAAATTCTGGATGTTTTTTCCATCCAGCAGCATGGAATTATTGATCAGGGAACAGGCGTATTGGTGATCGAAGGAGATGCATCCAGTGTGTTGCTGACAGATTCCACTTTTCTGGAAAACAACGGCACTACCTTTTTCGGAAATGGGGAAGTATGGGCCACCGAAGTGGATCAAACCGTTCCCTCAGTGAGTTACAACCATCTGTGGGTGCGCACCAACAAAGCGCATACAGTTCAACTCGGCACAACATCCGATTTCAGTTGTCAGAATTTGCTTTTCTACAATCCGGGAGAACCCGGCGGCTTGGCAAGTACACAACGGAATATCACTGTCCGCGGAGACTTCCGGCTGGGCATCGACAGTTTTCCGGGAACCGATTTACGACTTAATCACACCATTAACCGGGTTGGTGGCAGTGGCTCATTTGCCATGGGTATTCAAGATCAGCTCAATGTCACACACAGCACAACGACGCAACAAACCGCATTGAGTGGATTTGGCACACCCCATTTTCAAGGCACAGTGGCGTATACAAGCGGATCGCAGCAAACACTCGTTAAGGGCACCTACAACAACTTAAACATCAATGGCAACGGACAACGTTTCGTTCAAGGGTCGATCAATCTCCGCGGAATTCTGCGGTTAAATGGTGGTCATCTAAACACGAACGACAGTTTGAATCTCAAATCCGATAGTACAGCCACGGCGCTCATTTCGGGCAGCGGAGCAGGTACTTTGCATGGACAGGTGAGTGCCGAACGGTATATAGCAGGTAATGGCCAACAGGAAGTACTCCTCAGCAGTGCGTTCGATGCTGTTTCGCTGGAGGATTACCTCAACGGCATTCCGGTTCCCGGAGCTGAAGGAATTGTATGGCAATCGTTGGCATCGCCCTCTATCTGGGATTACAATGAAGAAGGAGGTTCCGCCGCTGTTGGCTTTGGCTGGCAGCTGCGTTCGGTAAGTTCAGCGATGCAACAAATGGCCGGATACAGAATTCTGCAAACGGGCGGGACAACCCTCCTGGCAAAAGGAAATGTGAACAGTGGAAACCAGAAAATTGCATTGAGCCGCACCGGTAATACTCCGGAAGCATCCGGATACAATTTGGTAGGAAATCCCTACCCATCGCCCATCGATTGGAATTTGGCAGCATCAACATTACCTTCCTCTATTGGAAAAAGCATTCATACCAGTGGAAAATCAGATCGCTACAATGGGCAATATGCCACCTGGCTTCCTTTGGGAGACGGCCAAGGACTCGGTATCAATGGAGCAAGTCAATACATTGGAATGCAGGAAGGTTTTTTCGTTCGTGCGTTTAGTGCCGATACTTTGTATTTAAGCAATACGCACCGTGCGGATATTACTCACGCACAATCGGTAACGGTGGCAACGGAGATACCGTTTATTCGCCTCAGTCTTGTAAAAGAAGGAAAAGCCGATGAGACGCTGATCTACTATTCACAACAGGCACATTCGACACAAGCGGAGGATGGTCGCGATGCGATGAAACTAGAACCGGGTGGACACGTCAGCTACTGGTATAGTGTAAAAGACTCTGTGAATCTGGCCATTCAGGGCCGTCACATCACAGAACAATCGGATTCCGTTCCGCTGGATGTCGTGGTTCGTCAAAGTGGTTTTCATCAGATCCGGCTCTCCGATGCAATGCATTTTCCAATGACAGCCATGCTTTTTCTGGAAGACCGCATCAACAACACGTTTCAAAACCTACGTCAACAGCCCGAATACACCATTTACCTCAACGCAGGCACAATTTCAGAACGCTTTTTCCTGCATTATCGTCCGGGTGTGCAGGTCAATTCTTTGAAAGAAGGATGCGCCGGTGGCGATGGGCAAATTACTTTGAACAATCCTACCAGCACAGCCTGGGATGTTGAACTATACAACAGCAATGACAGTTTGGTTGCATCGCACACTTCCCTTAACGGAAACTGGGTGGTTGATCAGTTGCACGCAGGAGAATACCGCGTCCATTTTACATTAAGCGGACAAAGTCTTGAGACCGACGAATGGATTGTGGTAGATCCTGGAAGTGGCATTATAGCATCGTTTACCGCTTCCGCTTTGGAAGTGAAGATGGAAGAAGAAGAAGTGATCTTCAGCTGCACAACCACCGGGGCGGAAAGTTTTTACTGGAACTTCGGAGATGGGATGCTGCTCTCGGGCACATCTGAAGTTGGTCATGTGTTTACTGCAGTGGGCACTTTCCCGGTTATTCTTACCGCCGGCCGTGATGAATGTTCAGACACGGCCATTGTAAACATTTATGTGATCAACGTAACAGGTATCGATGAAACGGAAAACCCGAGTGCTGCTGGCTTTAGCATCTTTCCCAATCCAGCTTCAACAGTGGCCTACCTCAAATTGGATCTGAAAGAAAATCTGAAAGATGCTGCACTGGCTGTGGTTGATGCTACAGGCCGAGTTGTCTATCAAAAGAACATCCCGCAACTGCAGACCGGTCAACTCATCGAAATCCCGGTAAACCAGCTGGCCAAAGGAAATTATCAGGTTCTGATTAACGCCACTGGATTCCGCGCGGTGAATCGTTTGGCAGTTACAGGCAAATAGCAAAATTATATTTTGCTATAAATTATCCTCGCAGAACTATCATCTGCCATGAATTAAATCATCAAAATCTTCCCCCTGAGCGAATCTTGTTTTGGAAAAAGAAATCGTGTAAGTTTGTGAAACACATTCAAACCATCACAGATGCCGTTCTACCATGCTTTAGGCAAGATCCCACCCAAACGTCATACGGTTATGAACAAACCGGAAGGCGGAATCTACTACGAACAACTGTTTGGCACTGTAGGTTTCGATGGCATGTCGACGTTGATGTACCATGTGCATCGTCCAACGATCATCAAAGATTATGGTGAATCCATAGACGTTTCTCCGAAGATCGCCATAGAGAAAAACATGAAGCCACTCCGGTTAGTTGGCTTTGATGTTCCTCCTGCGGATGATTTTTTGGATAGTCGTGTTGCTCTGCTCATTAACAGCGATGTACATGTGGGCGTTGCTGCACCGAAAAAATCGATGCACACGTATTTCTACAAAAATGCCGATGCCGATGAGATGCTTTTTATACACAAAGGCAGTGGTCGGTTACGGACATTTCTGGGAACATTGGAATTCGAATACGGTGATTACCTGATCATTCCACGCGGGATGATTTACCAGATTGAATTCAATGAGGAGAACAACCGCATCTTGTTTCTGGAATCGTTTACGCCGATATACACCCCCAAACGATACCGCAATTGGTTTGGTCAGTTGTTGGAACATTCCCCATTCTGCGAGCGGGATATCCGTCGTCCGCAAAACTTGGAAACCTTTGATCAAAAAGGCGACTTCTTAGTGAAGGTAAAAAAACAAGGCATGCTGCATCAGATCACGTATGCATCGCATCCGTTTGATGTTGTTGGCTGGGATGGATACAATTATCCGTATGCGTTTTCCATTCACAACTTCGAACCCATTACCGGACGCGTTCACCAACCACCACCAGTGCATCAAACGTTCGAAGGACACAACTTTGTAATCTGCTCCTTCGTTCCAAGATTATACGATTATCACCCCAATTCTATTCCTGCACCCTACAACCACAGCAACATAGATTCAGATGAAGTTTTGTA
>CALQRR010000044.1 GCA_943333015.1 Chitinophaga pinensis
AGCTCCTAATGCAGCCGGTTCCTGAGAACACACCGTTAAATTGGACCCAGCATTGGAAACGGGTAAGGCAATCACAACAACATTGGCAGTACTTAACGCAGAGGCACATCCACGCTCCGTAATGACCAGTGAATACTGTCCGGCATTTGCAAGCTGAACATTATTGAGGGTATTGTTTTGATTGGTAGAACTGAAACTATTAGGACCAGTCCATGCATACGTAGTACCAAATACAGGCAAAGGTGCAGGACCATTCATCGTTAACTGCCCTTTCTCACACACTGGTGTATTGAACGTAATTATTGGTGTGGCTGGGGTTGGATTGATAACAACGGTAGTGGTTCCTCCAAGACTCCAACATCCGTTTACCTGAACACGTTGCGAATAAATTCCGGATTGGATTGATGTTACAGCGTTGAGAGTGAAGTTCTGATTAGAAGAAATAACAACTCCTGCAGGATTACGCCATTCATATGTGGCTCCGGTTACAGCAGGAGATGTCAATTGAAGATCATCGCCATCACACAAAGGTCCGTTATTGGCAGGAACAGGTGTTGTTGGATACGCATTCACAACAGCTGTTGTGGTTGCAGGTAAACTTGGGCAGGTGCTAACTGTTACCGTGCAAACATAGTCACCTGCAGCGTTGGATGGCGCTGCAGCAATGGATGGATTTTGAAGTGCTGAAGTAAAGCCATTTGGACCTGTCCATGAAAAGGTTCCTCCTGCATACACATTACTGGTAAAGTTTAACGGTGTGCCTTCGCACACCGGACCGCTGTTAGTGATCGTTGGTGTGGCAGGTGTTGCAAATACAAATACGTTCACCGAACTGATACTGGAACAAGCGTTCATAGGATTCAAGGCAGTTACCTGATACACTCCCGCCATTGCAGGTGTCACATTGGTAAGCACCGGGTTCTGACTTGTGGACGCAAATCCATTGGGTCCTATCCAAGAATATTGACCGTTGGCCACATTGCTCGCTGTAAGGGAAACGTTCTGACCTTCACAGGCAGGACCTGAAACACTTGCCTGAACTGGACACTGTGAACAGGATGCTGGCGCCACGTAATTTCCAATAGCCGCACAAGTGTTGTCATCAGAGAATACCACAGTAAGCTGTTCGTTAACTCCGTTAGAAGAAAGATTTGTAAAGTTGTAATTAACAGATGTTGCAAATGGAGCATTAAAGGTCATAAATCCACCGGAAGTGTTGGCAATAGTCAAGGATCCGGTTAGGGGTGGATTGGTGAAGTCGATTGTGCCCGTTAAAGAATAGGTATTGGTGGCCGGATCACAAACGGTTGGAACAGGAGTCGCAGACACATCGCAGAATATACTGCAATCAGTTGATCCCGTTCCACCACTTTGTTGAAAGTTGATATCCGTTACCTGATTGGAATAGTTGGTCAGCATCATGATGTAATATTCCCCAGCAAGGGCGTTCGGTATATTGCAATTCTCAGATGCAGATGCTGAAAAGCTACAATCAATGGTATTAGCAGGATCATCTGCCCAGGTCAAATCAAGGACGTTATTACACACGCCATTGGACCATTCTGTTTGGCTAAATGGCCCCCAGCAAATAAAGTCAACATCAAATCCAGAAGTGATATCAACATCAATCGGCCCACTGTTCTCCACCTTCATGAAGTACCAGGCCGGATTAGGAGAGGAAAACAAACAACCCACTTGTCCAGGTGTTCCGTATTGAGAAGTTGTACCTGTTGCTGCTGGGAAACTTACACCACCAGCCACATCCGTACAGAAAGGCTGCGCATCGTCACAAAATCCAGTAGGTAGAATAACAGGTGGTAAACAAATGCCACAAGCGATGTTTGCCTGAAAACCCGTGTTGTTGACCGAACTGTTACTAGTGAAGTTCAGGGTAAGACAACCGGTAGAATTGGTTGAACTTGAAACAGGTTGTGGAATACCTGTCCCAGAGAAAATCCCGAGCAGCTCGGAGGCGGATGTCGGACCGTCGTAAATGGTCAAACGGTCAAAAGCTGCTTCTGTATTGAAAGATGTAAATGTCAAGGAAACACATTGCCCAGCTACTCCGGAACAAAAGGTTTGCGTTACGTTCAAATCATCTGCGTAATTACCTGCCGTACCCGGATCAACTAGAATCCCACTGCAACCGGTAATCGTATTCCCACCCTGCCCCATGGTAATTGCTGGAGGGCAAGGTACGCAAGAGATATCGGCACTGAAGCCCGTACCATCTATAGATCCATCGGAGTGAAAAAACAATGTAATACATCCTCCGGAAGCACCCGTAGTTGTTATTGCTCCTGGATTGGTTGTTCCCGCATAAGTGCCCAAAACAGATCCTGCAGCACTGTTCCCATCATAAATAATCAAACGGTCGCAGCATGATTCTGTTCCAAACGATGTAAAGGATAACTGAACGCAATCAGCCGAACCTGAACAAATCGTTTCGGTCACATCTAAACCGGTAGCGTAATTTCCTAGTCCACCCGGATCTAAAATAGTTCCTGCACAAGTGGTTAATGTTCCTCCGTTATTGCCCAGAATATAGTCCTGAGCACTCAACGTTACTGCCCCTATAAGAAAAAGCAGCGATAATAAAAGGGAGTAGCTGTATCTTTTCATGCTCAGTGCTGTGTGGAATTGGAATTCAGTTCTGTCTTAATACGGTTCAACTCAACATCCAATTCCTGGTACGAAAGGATGTCAATCGGATGACCCGGAACTGTTAAATACACCCGTTTGCGACTTTTCGTCTCCCGCGTATACTGATTTACATCAAAGGCCGAAACAGCAATAGTTGGACATTCCGGACAGGGCTTAGCGGTATTCACTACCCAAGAATGCTGAAAAATAAAGTTCAGCTGTTCAATCATCACGGCATCCATCTGAGCAATCTGGCCTGCGTTGTAGTAAAGAGAGGCACGCGCATCAAGTTGTTGACTTACTGGATCAGCTTGCTGTGCAAACGAAGCTCCTCCAAGAAAGAGCGCTAAAATCAGAAGGTAGTTTTTCACAGGTGATAATATTGGCCTTACAAATATATTAAAATCTCGATAGACTTCGCATGTATTCTGATTCACACAGCTTTATGAAGCAATTACAGGTTCTCCAAAATGTAATTGGTCATCAGATTATGTAAATGCAGACGAGTATTTCCTCCATAAATTCCATGATTTTTGTCCGGATAGTAGAACAAATCAAATTGTTTGTTGGCTTTCACCAGCGCAGTCACCATTTCTACAGAATTCTGAAAATGCACATTGTCATCGCCCGTTCCGTGAATAAGCAAATACTTACCCTTCAATCTGGCCACGTGGTTAATCGGTGAATTATCGTCATACCCCGATTCATTTTCAGCAGGCGTTTGCATGAACCGCTCGGTGTAAATCGAATCGTAAAAACGCCAGTTCGTCACCGGAGCAACGGCAATGGCCATCTTAAACAGCTCCGCCCCTTTGGTAATACACAAGGAACTCATGTATCCGCCGTAACTCCAGCCCTGAATGCCAATCCGCGAGGCATCCACGTAAGACTGCGTTGCCAGGTATTTTGCCGTTTCCAGCTGGTCTTCTGTCTCCAGTTTTCCGAGTTGCTTGTACGTTGATTTTTTAAACGCCTCGCCCCTGTTACCCGTTCCCCGGTTATCAACCGAAACAACGATATAGCCCTTTTGTGCCAGGTACTGATGCCACAAATAGTTCGATCCTTCCCACTGATCTTCCACCGTATTGTGCCCAGGACCGCCATACACCGTCATAAACACGGGGTATTTCTTCTTCGCATCAAAACCTGGAGGTTTTATCATCCATCCATTCAAGGCAACACCCTGTGTGGTAGTAAAACTGAAAAACTCCTTCTGCGAAAGCTGATAACTTCCCAGCTTCTCTTTCAAAGCCGTGTTGGCTTCCAGCGTGCGTATCATTTTCCCGGAACCGTTGTATAAACTATAGTCGTATGGAGTATTGGCGCGACTCGCGTTCAAAATAAAATAACTGTAATCCGCACTGAATTCGGGTTGCTGATGTCCTCCTGCAGGTAGAAGATTCTTTTGACCTTTTCCGTTCAGCTTCACCGTACACAGACTCCGATCCATCGGTCGTGGGGCAGCTGCCTGAAAATACAGGGTGCCTGTCTTTTCGTTGATTCCGTAAAATTTGGTCACATCAAAATCGCCACTGCTCAATGCTGCCAGCTTTTTCCCATCCATGCCATACAGGTAAAGGTGATTAAACCCTCCCAACTCGGAAGACCAAATGAACCGTTTCCCATCTTCCAAAAAACGCAGGTTGTCATGCACATCAATATAGGTGGTAGACCGTTCTTCTAATAGCGTTCGAACAACACCTGTGGTTGGATTTGCAAGTAACAACTCGAGGTGATCCTGATGTCGATTCAAGCGAGTCATACATAGATCCGTTCCTCTTGCAGTCCACTGAATACGTGGAAAATACAGATTCATATCATCTCCCGTTTGCATCTTCACCGAACGTTTTGTGGCGGCATTGTACACATACACATTCACCAGCGAATTGTCCTCGCCTGCTTTGGGATATTTGAACGTATAAAGCCCCGGATACAAACTTCCATAGGTCTGCATGTTGTATTCTTTCACCTCACGTTCATCAAACCGCAAATAAGCAATCTTACTACCGTCGGGCGACCAGAAAAAAGCCTGACTCAGCGCAAATTCTTCTTCATACACCCAATCCGTCGCTCCGTTTATAATCTCGTTCTGCTTGCCGTCTGTGGTAATAGCAGTTTCGGTTCCGCTCAACAAATCTTTCACAAACAGGTTGTTGTCGCGCACAAAAGCAATCTGCTTTCCATCGGGCGAAAAACCAGCGAACTGCTGCTTTCCACTGCTTAACAAACTGGCCGTTTTCTTTTCCAAATCAATCACCACAAAAGCACTGCGGCTCGAATGACGGTAAATAGGTTCCGTTTCTGTAGGCACTAAGAGCTTCTTCTCATCCTTGCTGAATGTGTAGGAATCAAATTCAAAGGCTTTCCCATCGGGTAGGGTAATGCTTCCTTTAGCGTAAATATTTCCAGCTTTCAAACCACTGGCATACGAATACTTATCGATGCTCACACCGCTTTCGCCAAAGCTAAGTGTGCTGTAATGTTGGCCGTCCTGCATCGGGGCAACGCCCATCACCATGGCGGGTCGAAACGCAGGACTTGCCCATATTTCCTGAAGGGTAAAGTCTTTCAGGGCTTGAGAATAAAGTCCTGTGTGAATGACAATAAATAACAGTATCAGCGATTTACGCATGTGTAGGTTTTTGAGGACCGTAAATGTACTAGAATCACAGCGATCAGAAATACTTCCAATAAAATTCCGGGATTGTGTGGTCAGAAGGAGAAAACGACAATCATTCACAGTGGAGTATGAACAACTCCTCCGCATCTTCCACGCAAGCACCTCGCTTTGCGATACATTTGAACGTGCAATACCCACCATGAAGATCAGCTACCGGAAATTCGAATTGCCCTTTCAATACCCGTTTTCCATTTCCGGCGGACGGACCAAAACGGTGCAGCCTAGCCTGATCGTTTGCATCGAACACCACGGAATACGGGGGTATGGCGAAGCTCCAGCCATCCACTATTACAACATTCCGGTGGAGCGCATGATTGCTGATCTGGAAAGTCGCATATCAGAACTCGAAGCGTTTCCTTTCAGTCACCCGGAAGCGTTTGGCGCATTTGCCTTTTCCCTCTTTCCCGAAAATTCCTTCCTTGTGTGCGCGCTCGACATGGCCGGCTGGGATCTCTTCGGGAAGCAACAGCAGGCACCACTCTATCAGCTGTGGAATACCGAATGGAGAAACATTCCGCTCAGCGATTACACACTTGGCATCGATGAAATTCCCGTGATGTTGCGCAAAATGGATGAGCATCCTTGGCCTATTTACAAAGTCAAATTGGGAAGCGAAAAGGATATCGAGATCATTCAAGCATTACGTTCACATACTTCCGCTCCTTTAAGAATTGATGTGAATGGTGGCTGGACCTTGCAGGAAGCATTTGAGAAAATTCAACAATTAAGCACGTTTGGAATTGAACTCATTGAGCAGCCACTTTCAAAAGAGGAACGTCACTTAATGCCGCAGCTCAAAGCCCATTCCTCCATTCCGCTCATCGCCGATGAAAGCTGTGTGCGGGAAGAGGATGTGCAAAAATGTGCCGAAGGTTTTCATGGCATCAACATCAAACTCACCAAATGCGGAGGCATTTCACCGGCACTGCGGATGATCAAAACCGCCCGCCAACTGGGGCTCACGGTGATGATGGGCAATATGAACGAATCGTCCATCGGCACCGCTGCCATTGCACAATTTTTACCTCAACTCGATTTTGTCGACATGGACGGCCCGCTGCTCCTAGCGCAAGACCTCGCCACCGGCCTGCAACTTGTTCACGGACAAGCGCAGCTCAGCCATTTGCCCGGCTTGGGCATCGAACCTTCTTTTGACGATTCTCCTATTCCCCGATAGTATGACACAGATGCATATTCACCCGTCCGATCTCAACGTCTTTCGCACCATACTTGGCGATGCGTATGTATTAACCGATGAAGAATCACGAACCAGTCATGCACAGGATCAAACCGAAGACTTGGTGTATCTGCCCGAAGTGGTCTTGCGCCCGCGCACACCGGAAGAAATAAGTCTCATTCTCAAACACTGCAACCAACAAAACATTCCGGTAACCACACGGGGCGGCGGAACAGGTCTCAGCGGTGGCGCATTGCCTGTAAATGGAGGTGTTGTCTTGGCCATGAGCCGTTTTAACCAAATCCTCGAAATTGACGAACGCAACCTGCAGGCAACCGTCGAACCGGGCGTGATCACACAGGTTTTTCAAGAAGCCGTTATCGAAAAAGGACTGTTCTATCCGCCCGATCCTTCCAGCCGTGGCACCTGTTTCATTGGTGGAAATCTGGCGCATTGCTCGGGTGGACCACGGGCGGTAAAATATGGCGTCACGCGCGATTATGTGCTCGATCTGGAAGTCGTGTTGGCCTCGGGCGACATCATCCGAACGGGCGCCAAAGTGCTCAAAAACTCAACCGGTTACAACCTCACTCAGTTACTAGTTGGCAGCGAAGGAACGCTCGGTGTCATTACCAAAGTGGTGTTCAAACTCCTGCCCTATCCACGTTTAAACAAGGTGCTCCTTGCGCCGTTCCGCTCTCCACTCGATGCCTGTGCGGCTGTGTCGGCCATCTTCCGCGAAGGGATCATTCCTTCCGCACTGGAATTTATGGAACGCGACGCCATCGACTGGACCCTCCACTTCCGCAGCGACATCAACATCCAGCTAGGTGATGAAGAACAGGCGCATTTGCTCATCGAAGTAGACGGCAACGACGAAGAAACCATCCTCAAAGACATCGAACGCATCGTACCCGTTCTCGAGGCCCATCACTGCATGGACATCCTTTTTGCCGAATCCGAAGCGCAAAAAACCGACCTCTGGAAACTGCGCCGCTCAGTGGCCGAAGCCGTCAAGTCGAATTCCACTTACAAAGAAGAAGACACCGTAGTTCCCCGCGCCGAACTGCCCGTTTTGCTGGCCGGTGTGAAAGAAATTGGGGCCAAATATGGCTTCAAATCGGTCTGTTACGGCCATGCCGGCGATGGCAATCTGCACGTCAACATCATCAAAGGCAACATGAGCGAAGCGGCTTGGAAAGAAGACGTGACCAACGGCATTCGCGAACTATTCACACTCGTTGTTTCCCTCGGCGGCACCCTGAGCGGCGAACACGGCATCGGGCTGGTGCAGCAACCCTATATGCCCATTGCGTTTTCGCCGGTCCAACTCGACCTCATGCGCGGCATCAAACAGGTATTCGATCCTAAAGGCATCCTCAATCCCGGAAAAATTTTCAATGTCTAATGCCCTTGGGCGTGCCACAAGTGGCCGCGCTTTCCGCTGTACTCCGCTCCCGATGGGATGCGGGGTGCCGCTGCAATCGCTCACGCGGGCAGACGGTTAGTGTGAGGCTGGCTGCGCAATTTTGCTTAATTTTCGTCCGTTCATCCTAGGACAGATTCCTTGGATTCACCTAGGAATCCCCGGACTGAAGACCGGGGCTGCAGTAGATTACATTCAACAACAATGCTCTAAAATCCCTAGACTGAAGTCTAGGGCTACCCATAGAATCCCCGGACTTCAGTCCGGGGTGAACATTTAACAACAATGCTCTAAAAAAACATGGAAAACAACATCCTCTGGCACGATCTCACCGTGAACGACGCATCCAAAGTCAGCGAATTTTACGAAAAAGTAGTCGGCTGGGAACGTCAAGGCTTCGAAATGGATGGCGGTTACAATGATTATGTCATGTCGCCCGAAGAAGGCGAAGATCCCATTGCTGGCATTTGCTATGCGCGTGGCGGAAACAAAGACATTCCACCCCAATGGCTCATGTATGTCAACGTCGAAAACCTCGATAAAAGCCTCGAAGCCGTTACTCGTTTAGGTGGAAAAGTCCTTGGCGACAAACGCAAAATGGGCGATGATGGCAAATTCTAGTGCCTCATTCAAGATCCGGCAGGTGCCTATATGATGATTTGCGGTTAATCTGTCAACAGCACTTTTGCCACATAGAGTTCCTGTGCTGTTCTGAATTTCATCAGGTACATGCCCGTTGGCAATTGCGCCATGTGAAGGCTGTGTAGCCCTGCGTTCAAGAACTGATGCATGTGCAGCTTTCCAGCCAGATCGTACACCTCAAGCATTCCGTTTTCGGGCAA
>CALQRR010000045.1 GCA_943333015.1 Chitinophaga pinensis
GACGTTTATTCCGAGTAGCACTAGCGTAAAGGGTAAAAATGCGGTGTATTACGGTGCATTTATCCCTGTTGGCTTGCACGCTCGTGTGAAAAAGAATTTCGGGATTCTTGCGGAGTTGCGCTACGGTATCTATTCAGCGAACAGTTCCGATGGAGGTCCTCAGTTCTCCCGCAATTCAATCTTTGCAGGCATCGGACTTCGTTACTCGTTTGGAGTTTTTGAATCCAAAGGCCCTGCAACCTATTGATCTGATTGGATCATAAATAGGAACTGGAAAGATAAAGCGGTTAGGCCGTTTTGCCTTTCCAGTTTTTGTATACCATAAACCCAATGCCTCCGAGAACCAAGTATGGGATTGACATCAGGTATAAGATGCCCGTATTGAGTCCGCGACCAACGGTTTTGCCACCGTTTTCAATGTTCGATTCTACCGATGCTTTGCACATGGCACACTGCGCCGATGCAGGTTCCTGAGAAGTCAAAATGATGACGGATGCCAGTAGGATGAATAAACGAAAGCCTTTCATAGGAATGGAATTCATTGTGGATAATAGGGAGCAATCATCAGATACACGATGACACCCGTAAGCGTGATATACAGCCAAATAGGCAAGGTAATACGAGCAATCTTGCGATGCTTGTCAAACTTTTCGGCCAGAGCTCTTACAAAGGTAATCAGTACCAAGGGGATGATGGCGATGGAAAGTAAAATGTGCGATGCCAGTATGAAATAGTAGATGTACAATTCGGTGCCGCTACCTGGATGACGAGTCGTTTCGGTGGAGAGGTGAAACAATACATAAAAGACCAGAAACAAAGCCGAAAGTGCAATGGCCGATGTCATAAGCATCCGATGTAACGGGATGTTTTTTTGCTTGATGGCATACAAACCTGCAATCAGAACAAAAAAAGTGGTTCCGTTAATGATTGCATTAAACAACGGGAATATGTAATAGTTGAATTGACCTAGCACTTCCATTTTGGGAGCTACAGCCAGAATGGCAACCACGAGGGGAATAGCAACGCCTAATGCAATGATCCAGGGAAGGAACTTTTTTTCTTTGGATGTTGAAACTTCCATTATCGTATTGGGTTCACGTTTTCTTTCTTCGCTGTATTGTATTCAGCAATCAGAACTTTGATTTCATCAATCAGGCGTTTCACGTCTTTCAAGCTGGTTCCTTCATAGATTCCCCGGATATGGCGTTCCCGATCTACTAGAAGCATCATGTCGCTGTGCAGAAATCCACCCGGAGCTGTTGGGTCTTCCATGGCATTTACCATAAAACCTTGGTAAGCCAAATCGTAGATTGCTTTTTTATCGCCGGTTAAAAAATACCATCTGCCCGAATCTGCTTGTATTTCACGCGCATATTTCTTGAGTTGGGCAACGGAATCTTTTTCTGGGTCTACACTAAACGATACAAGACGGAAATCGTTCAGTTTTTTGAAATCATCGGTATCCTGCACCTTTTTCATTAAGGTTTGCATGGCCGGACAAATGCTCGGGCAGGAGGTGAAAAAGAAATTGGCGACATAAATCTTGCCTTCAAGATCCTTGTCGCCAAAGGGTTTACCATCCTGATCCGTAAATTCAAACGGAGGAATGCTGTGGTAAATCGTATCTCCTTCTGCGGCACTAGGGATTTTCGGTCCGAAATACCCTAGCTTTTTGATGTTGTGTTTTCCTGTGGTAAGCACCAGGTATGCAACCGATGGAACCAGCAGGATCATCAGAAGGATGATAGATTTTTTCACGTTATTTCATTAATTCCTGAAAGTATTGAAGAAGGTGTTCTCCTTCGAACAGGCAGATGAAAATGAAGTAAATGATCAAAACCATTGGTAAAAGAATGGTGGTTTTGAGATTTTTACGTTCATCACCAAGGTGCATGAAGACGAGAACGATGTATCCTGCTTTCACCATCGTAAGAATGATGTAGAACCATTTAATCAGCGTCCAAGTTCCCGGAGAAACGTGGGTTTTAGAAAAATAGATTCCAATCAGTACTTCAACAATGGTAATAACAGAAAGCAATGCTGTTACAGCAAAGATTTTCTTGCGAACCGCGCGGCTTTGTTCCGGTGTGCGGACACCATGCGCGTGGCTGTATTCGTAGGATTGATCAGTAGCGTGTTCCATAGCAACGAAGAATATTTGATCAGAGCAGGTAGAAGAATGTGAATACGAAAACCCATACAAGGTCTACAAAGTGCCAGTAAAGACCAGCTTTTTCAACCATTTCATAATGGCCACGTTTTTCGAAAACGCCTGTGTATGCTTGCCACCAAATGATTGCATTGATGACCACTCCTGAGAACACGTGGAATCCGTGGAATCCGGTGATGAAGAAGAAGAAGTCGGCAAACTGTGTGTGACCGTATTCGTTGTATTGCAGGTTGGCTCCCTGAACTAGAATTTCCGTTGGAACGCCATCAACAATAACCGTTTTCATAACGCCTTCGCCACCAACGATGAATGTGTACCACTCCCATGCCTGTGATCCAAGGAAAATTGCTCCACCTACTACAGTAAGACCTAACCAGAAGAGGACGTTTTTCTTGTTGTTGGAATGTCCTGCATCAACCGCGAGTACCATGGTAACGCTGGAAATGATCAGGATAAACGTCATCATCCCCACATAAAGCAGCGGAAGGTGTGCGTGTGTAAATGGAAAGTGATGAAATACTTTCTCAACCAATGGCCAACTTTCGGCATGCACGTGTCGGGCATAACCGAGTGAAATCAGTAGTGTGGAGAACGTGAAAGCATCCGATATGAGGAAAAACCACATCATCAGTTTTCCGTAACTCGCGCCGAAAGGTGAGGTTCCACCTCCCCAGAGTGTCTTTGCAGGAATGTCCAGCGTTGCGTGTTGAGCCATGAAGAAGGATTCAGAATTTGGGTGCAAGTTTACCCAAAAAAAACATTTGAAAATCGCCTTTACGAAGGAATTCCGGTTCTGTTCAATTTTTTTTTACTGCATGAGCAGTAAAAAGATGAACAAATAGACCCATAATCCATCCAAGAAATGCCAGAAAATCCCGCAATGACGCACGCCAGCGAGGTTTTTAGAGTCGTAAGTGTGCTTGAACGATTTTATGAAAATAACTGCACCATAAAGTATGGCCGAAATAATATGCGCCAAATGAACTCCCGAAAGGATGTATAAGAAACTGCCAGCAGGATTGGAATCTTTTCCGGCAAAATAAATCCCACCCTGTGTGAGTTCGCGCCAGCCCAGAATCTGTGTAATGCAAAAGGAAATACCGAGCAATAACGTAATTCCTAAGGCCGTAGTGATCTGACTGTAGTTGTTGTTTTTGGCTGCAATCAAGGCCCAGTTGATAGTTGCACTGGCTGCAAGAATAAAACCTGTGCTGATCCAGAACATGGTTGGAAGTGTGAACTGAAGCCAGTTTCCATCCGCCTGACGAACAATGTAAGCAGAGGTCAGACCAGCAAAAAGCATCACACTGCTGAAAATTCCGATGTAAAGCAGATTGCGGTTGACTCTTTCGCGAAGGTCAATCTCTTCCTGATTACGTGTTGATAGAGTTGTCATTGGGAGTGGTTATAATTTATCGAACAACAATGCAAGTTGAACGACTGGCAAATAAATGAAAGACGCATAGAGCAGTTTCCGAGCGTCGCTGATTTCGAGAGTTTTGTGCAGGCGGATGGCTTTTGCCATGAAGTAAATCCCACACGCAGTGGTGATCACGGCTGAAACAGGTCCTGCCATGTGAAAGAAGAAGGGGAGTAATCCGAACGGGATGATGCTCGCCGTGTAGACCATTATCTGTAACGCAGATGTTTTGGAACGTCCATCGGAAGCTGGAAGCATTTGAAATCCAGCTTTTTTGTAGTCATCATCGAGCATCCAGGCAAGTGCCCAAAAATGGGGGAATTGCCAGATGAACTGAATCGCAAAAACGATCAAGGCTTGAATACTCATATCGCCGGAAGCAGCAACCCATCCCAGCATTGGAGGAATGGCTCCCGGAAAGGCTCCAACGAAGACGGCAAATGGCGTTACGCGTTTTAAAGGCGTGTAGATGGCTACATAAGAAACCAAGGCTGTCAAGCCAAGAATTCCGCTCAGAGGATTTACGAAATACCAGAGAATAAATATCCCCGCAAACCCAATGAGACCTGAAAAGAAAAGGGCTTCAAAATGTGTGAGTCGATCGTTGGGCATCGGACGATTTTCGGTACGCGCCATGAGTTTATCCAGATCTTTTTCAATAATCTGGTTAAATGCATTGGAAGACCCCGTTACCATCAGTCCACCCAAAGTGAGAAGTAACGCAATGGTCCAGTCGGGTGTTTGGGCGGCCATCAAATAGGAGACTACAGCCGAAAAAACCACTAATGACGTCAGTCGCAACTTGAGCAACTGAATCATATCCTTTGCTTTAGCAGCAAAAGTACTCGTACCTGAAATGTTTGAAATATCGTGTGTCAACACCTGATCTTAGAAAGAGCCGCAAAAATAGATAAAACCTCAGCTCAGTAAACGTTTGTAGTAATCGAAATGTTTGCCTTAGAAATCATAATACCGGTTTGGTAGAGCGGTCTTGAAACTAAAGAAGATCCAATTGGTATTTCGACTGATTCGTTCATTTTCCTGTGTCCTGCGTGAGAAGGTTAGTTCAAGGCGCATGTTGGTGCGGGTGTTGACCAGCCAGGACGCTGTTAGATCTGTAAACAGGACGGTGTTTTTAAGGCCTTGAAGCACGTTATTTCCATAAATGGATGGAACCATGGTTGGGCCACTTCCGATTTCGGCTGTTCCTGCAAAAATATTTTGTCCGAGATTGCTCATTTGTCCGTTCGCCAGGAGCGTATCGGCACCATATTGTGCCAGTAACATTTTTGCTTGAATGCCCCAACGCTTATACCGGTATCGCAGGAACTGCACATTTTCAATGAAATTGGCTCCCAGCGGATGTGCCAGCGGTTGCGCATAATGGGTAACACTCTGCTCTGCTGTGAAATGTCCATACGTATATGGTCGCACGAAATTCAATTCGTTTTGCCAAGTCAAGTTGCGGATTCCCAGAAAATCGAAGAATTTCCAGCCCAACTGTAGCGCCTGCTTGTTGGCCCACCAGCCATTGCCTGAACGAACCTCCCGGAGTGAAAATTCATCGAGCAGCAGTTGTCCGTATAGCTGATATTTTTTCAGAATCATCGCCTTGAAATTTAAGCCGATGAGCACATTGTCGGGAGAGCCGCGGGAAAATTCCACTGGTCGGTAAAAGATAATCGGGTTGAGGTAGTTTACATCAAAACCTCTTCGGGCGCCTGTTGTATCACCGCCTTGCCAGATGATGGATTCGAACAAACCAATGTTAAGCCACTTGGTAGCATTTAAACTCAAATGATGATAGGTGGCAAATTTCTGCAAATAGCCACCAACACCACTGTTGGAAGCATTTCCGACGTTCTGATAACTCACGAACAAGTTGGTGTAACGCAGCTTCCAGAAAGTGGTGCTGATTCTGAAATATGGATTGTTATAGGCGTTGTCGGAAAGAAACAAGGAACGATAGCCATCACCAATGAAGAGCTTATCGTTTCCAAACTGGAAGTTGAAATACTTGGAGGGCGAATAGGAAACATATCCTGTGGCCATGGAATAATCCCAGGCATTGCTGCCAAATTGTTTCACCCGGCCTTGACCGGGCACCACGTTATTTTTCAGGATAAAACTATCCACATAATTCACCATTCGCCCCTGATTTTCCCAAAAGCTGGTGTAGAAGGAGACCTTTTTACCAATATTCCCAAACAGCTGAACGCCCCGTGAATTCTGATACGTGGTGTTTCCTGTGAGCTGATCTTTGCCGATGTCGAATGAAAAAAGCGGATCTACAGCAAGCTGATAATCATTCGAATCGAGCCGTAAGAAATTATCGCTCAATAGTTTTCGTCCGATCCAACGTTTCGAAAACCGGCTGGTGCCTTGCGTAACACCTGCTGCAGTGTCGGGATTGATTACCTTTCGAATATCTTCCATCCGCCAGGGTTTTACAGCCGTATGTTGGTTGCTTCCTTTGGCATGCATGGCTTTGTCGATGAGGTTGTACTGGAAATTATCGAGTACATAATTGTATTGCTGTGCCGACACGCTCAGGGCGGTGAACAAGAAAAACAAAGCACTGATCCTTTTTTTCATAATCCGGAGGGAGTATTTCTGAATTTACGTACTCTTTTCCACAGCAGACCTGTAAAAGCAATGGCAGGAAATGGGATTAACAGGAGCACCAGCAGCAAGTGAAAATCGGTCGTGCAAAGGGACAGCAGTGTTGTTGTGATTCCTGTTGTAAGTAGCGATAAACCTACCAGTTGCAATGTAGCTCCTACATGACTCAGGCCTGTTTCGAGCAGGAGGTGATGGAGGTGATTGCGGTCGCCTTTAAATGGATTTTTCCCTTTCCGGATGCGAATGACAAACACCCGCAGCATATCAAACATGGGAACAATCATGAGCGAAAATGCAATGAGTGGTTCTTCTGGAATATGGATGCCGTTTTCGAGCTGATTGGAGAAACTCAGCTGCGTCATTCCAAAGGCTAGCGTATACCCGATCGGTAAGGAGCCACAATCGCCCATGAAAATCTTGGGCTTGAGGAAATTGAAAAATAGAAATGCTAAAAGCGCACCAGCAAATGAAAAGCAGAGGTGGTAAATGTCCGGTTCGCCCATCACGCCCATTCCAATGAGTGCTATCATACCTATGCTTCCAGCTAGACCATTGATGCCGTCGATGAGGTTGAAGGCGTTGACAATCCAAAAAGACAGGAATAAGGTTACCGGCCATTCAAATCCGCTGAGCCATGTGAGCCCAGGGGCCAGTTCATGCAAGGGAATTTGGTTAAACCAGGACATCAGCAAAATGGGTGCACTCTCGCCCAGTAGTTTGATAAACGGGCTAACGGGTTGCATGTCGTCCCACAAACCGACAAAGAACAGAATGAGCAGTCCCGCCAAAAAATACCGCAGATGAATGAGCGTATCGGGTCCGGCAATGAGCAAGGTACTGATGAGCAAAGCGCCCATGATGGCCACTCCGCCCAGTCTTGGGATTTCAGCCGTGTGAATTTTTCGTTCGTCGGGAATGTCGAACAGCTGTCTGTTGGTCGCAAAGCGGATCACAGCAGGTGTTAAAATCAGACAAATAAGAAAAGCAGCAAGAAATGGCTCCACGCGCGGGGTTGTTCCCGGCGAAATTAACGGTTTTTCTTTGTGCCGAGATACCAGCGTATCATCTTCTCCATTCCAAACGCAATACTGTGTTTGGGTTTGAAGCCCAATTCACGGATATAGGCGGCGCCGTGGTTGGTTTGGGTGATGAGTTTTTTAACGCGCTTGGAGGAGATTTTCAGGTTTTTACCTGTCAGCAAGATCAGCCAATCGAAGGGTTTTGCCAGCATTACCGCAAACAAAATGGGTAGATTCAAACTGATCTTTTTTCCTAAAAAACCAGCCTGCATGTTGGCAATTTGTCGGCTGCTCAGTTGTGGTTCGTCCACATAATTGAACAAGCGAACACCCTGCTCGAAGGAATTCAGGGCAAAAAGGCTTGCATCGACGATGTTTTCCACATAGGCGAGCGACTTGATGTTGTCTGATTGACCCACATGAAAATACACACCTTGATCAATGGTTTTGATCAGATTGAGCACATTGGCCAAGTTGTGCGGTCCAAATACAACGGTTGTCCGGACGATGATCAGTTTACGATTCGGAGCAGCTTCAGCCCAGGCAATGAAACGTGCTTCAGCTTCCAGTTTGGATTCTCCGTATGGGTTGTTGGGTGCCGGCGGTGTTGACTCGCTGGTGGGGCCGGGATTGCCCTGGCTGCCATAGACGGCAACGGATGAAAAGTTGATGATAGTGTTGATGTTGCTGTGTTCCGCCTGACGGATGAGGACTTCGGCACCGGTGACGTTGGTATCAAAATAGGCCTCGTCGGCGATTCCGAAATCGTGGTGCATCGCAGCCAGGTGGATGAGCATATCGGCACCTTGAGCGGCTTTTTCTACATCCTCGAAGTTGCGTATATCGCCCTGAATGAAGTGCGCATGCGATTCATAATCCGGAGTTCTTAGGTCGAGGTTGACCACTTCTTTCTCCCGGAAACGGTCCACAAAATACCGTCCTATAAAACCCGAACCTCCTGTAATGAGCAATTTGGCCATCGGGGGCGAAGGTACACGCATTTTTTCAAACCCATTCTCGGATTTCGTCTGAAGTAAAGCATGAACATTTCAACACATCAGCTAGCATTTGTAGTCATGTTTGCATGCAGATGCACTGGATGGAAGTTGTTTAAGAGTTTATGCAAATGAACGTTCTGGAAATAATCCTGCGTGAGCGGTTGAGGTGGAATCAGCCCGGAGTTTTGGGAGCGTGGTCCCGACAGGGCGCGCTGACAAAAGGAGGACTGTGAACCGAAGACGCGACCTCGTTTTTCGCGAGGGCACGCCCAACAGGTGATTTCCAGTGTTGGAAGCATGGCTGTTGTTATGGTTTAAGGAAACAATCTTATTCTTGCTTCAGATCTTATATTTGCAGACATGCGTCCACTCCGATTCCCCGTTTCTAGTACGTTTTTTTTATTCCTGTTGGCGGGAATTCTGCTGATAGTTGTAAATGTGATTAACCAGAACACCAATGATACCGGCGATTCGGTGATGCATTTTTTGTATGCCAGTCATGCCATGCAGCATCCGATGTTGTA
>CALQRR010000046.1 GCA_943333015.1 Chitinophaga pinensis
CGTGATGATAGAATTCAAAGCGCTCTTCCTTAAACAGATGTTCGATGTTTTGAAGACTTCCGGTAATCAGGTTATCCATTCCAACAACGTAACATCCTTCGGCCATGAAGCGGTCGCATAGATGCGAACCAAGAAATCCAGCTGCTCCGGTTACTAAGACCCGTTTTCCTCTGATATCGTGTTTCATTTTGTTTTACGAACTGATTTACGGCCGATGCTGAAATAGCTCAGTCCTAATTTCTTCATCTGATCGATGGAATAAAGATTCCGACCATCAAAAATGACTTTTGATTTGATCTGGCTCACCATGCGATCGAAATCCGGTGTGCGGAAAGCAGCCCATTCGGTACAGATGACCAATGCATCGGCACCTTCGAGCGCTTCGTATTGCCCTTTCGCAAATTCGATCTTCTTGCCCAATTTCTTCACGTTGGCCATCGCCTCCGGGTCATATACACAGACTTCGGCACCCGCCTCAAGCAGATCATCTATAATGTACAACGCCGGAGCCTCGCGAATGTCATCGGTATCGGGTTTAAACGCAAGGCCCCAAAGCGCAATGCGTTTCCCCTTCAACTCATTGTTGAAGAATTTCTTGATTTTCGGCATCAACACAGTCTTCTGACTTTCGTTGACCGCCATCACAGAATGCAAAATGGTAAAATCATAGTCCACATCACTGGCCGATTTCACCAAAGCTTTCACATCCTTTGGAAAACAGCTTCCACCGTATCCAATTCCCGGAAACAGGAAACGCTTTCCAATACGTTCATCGGAACCAATTCCCATCCGCACTTGATCGACATCTGCTCCCAATAGTTCGCAGAGATTGGCGATCTCATTCATGAATGAAATTTTAGTTGCCAGAAACGAATTCGCCGCGTATTTGGTTAATTCCGCAGAACGCTCATCCATAAAAAGAATTGGATTCCCTTGACGGACAAATGGTAGATACAACTCTTCCATAATTTTTCGTGCCCGGTTGGAAGATGTTCCAATGACCACCCGATCAGGCTTCATGAAATCTTCCACTGCAAAACCTTCGCGAAGAAATTCCGGATTCGAAACCACATCAAATTCCGCTTTGGCATTTTGTGCCAATGCCTTGTGAACTTTTTCTGCTGTTCCTACAGGCACAGTGCTTTTATCAATGATCACCTTGTAACTGTCGACCAATAAATGACCGATATCGGCAGAAACACCTAATATATAGGAAAGATCAGCGGATCCGTCTTCACCCGGAGGAGTAGGAAGTGCCAGAAAGATCAGTTCAGAAGCATCAATGGCTTCTTTAAGATCGGTGGTAAAATGTAAGCGCCCTTGTTTCTGGTTGCGCTCGAAAACGACATCCAGCTGAGGCTCATAAATGGTGATGGAGCCTTTTTTGAGCTTGGCAATTTTGTCTTTGTCAATATCAACGCAAATAACGTTGTTACCTGTTTCGGCCAGACACGTTCCAGTAACGAGTCCAACATAACCGGTTCCAATTACAGCAATGTTTTTCATTTTAGTTTGAATGAAGAAATTCGAGAACAGATGCGATAATAAGTGCACGCTGATCATCCTGCATTTCCGTATGCATCGGAAGCGAGATGACCGTGGCGCATAATTTTTCAGTCACCGGAAAATCACCGGCTTTGTAACGTGGATCGAGATATGCTTTTTGCATGTGCAAAGGAACCGGATAATAGATCATGGCTGGAACACCTTTACTTTCTAGGAATTCCTTCATTTTATCACGATCGATGCCGTTTGCCTGCAACGTATACTGATGAAACACATGGGTGGAGTTTATCGCTCTAACTGGAACGATTACTTTTCCGGTTGGAGCAAAGGCTGCATCATACGCATCGGCCAGTTGACGACGCGCCGCCGCATAGTTGTCGAGCTCTCGCAATTTCACACGCAGGATAGCTGCCTGAATGGAATCGAGACGAGAATTGACACCAATTTCATCGTGATAATAGCGTACTTTCTGACCATGGTTGGCGATCATGCGAACACGCTCAGCCAATACATCATCGTTGGTAAATAAAGCACCACCATCACCGTAACAACCGAGATTCTTGGAAGGAAAAAACGATGTCGCACCAATGGTTCCAATGGTACCCGCCTTTTTAATCGAACCATCCTTGGAAGTATATTCAGCACCGATTGCCTGGGCAGTATCTTCAATAACATGGATGTTGTGCTTGTTGGCAATTTCCATGATGCGGTCCATATCGGCACACTGACCGAAAAGGTGCACAGGAACAATGGCCACTGTTTTATCCGTGATGGCACGTTCGAGCGCATCGGGATCGATGTTGAACGTGAGTGGATCTACATCTACCAACACAGGCTTCAATCCTAGCAATGCAATAACTTCCGCAGTTGCCACATAGGTAAAACTGGCTGTAATGATTTCATCCCCGGGTTTAAATCCAAGTGCCATCATGGCAATCTGAAGTGCATCTGTTCCGTTAGCACACGGAATCACATGTTTCACTCCCAGATATTTTTCCAGGTCTTTTTGAAAATCATGAACAGCAGGACCGTTGATAAAAGTCGTGGTGTCTATTACCTCCTGAATTGCCTGATCAACATCGGCTTTAATGCGCCGATACTGTGCTTTCAGGTCAACCATCTGTATCTTTTCCAAGCTAAAAAAATTTGTGCGAAGATACATATTTTGGTAGATCAGCTTCGTCCTATCCACATCGATTACAAACTCGGTATCTTTACCCCCGCATGAAGCGTATTTTCTTATTCTCGCTGATCTTTCAGCTTAGTAGTTCAATGCTTCTTTCACAAGTAAATGTGAGAGATTCCCTGCTTTCGTTCTCGACAGTGAACGTCAGTTTTGGGTGGCAACTCCCGCACGCTGACCTCGCCAAACGGTTTGGTGATTTTGGTTCTGTTGGACTGAGTTATCTGCGCAAGCAAAAATCAGGTTTGATCTGGGGCGTCAATGGGAATTTTCTGTTTGGCGGTTCGGTGAAGGAAAAAGACATGCTCAGCAACATCACCGTAAATGATGATTTTGTGATAGGGGCTGATGGAACATTATACGAAGTGAAGGTCCTTATGCGCGGAATTCAGTTTGATGCGCGGATTGGCAAAGTATTTCCCATTGGAGGTCCAAATAAAAACTGCGGCATTTATACCACCTTGGGCGCTGGTTTTATGCAACATAAAATTCGAATAGACACTGAACGTAATGCCGATGTACCGCCACTGACCAAAGAATATGTGAAAGGATATGACCGACTGAGCAATGGCTGGACAATCAATCCGGCTGTTGGCTATTTGTTTTTGGGGAATAACCGAAGCATTAATTTCTTTGTACAGCTCGAATACACCTACGCACAAACACAAAACAGGCGCTCGTTTAATTACGACAGCGGGATTACCGATCGGTCCATTCGACATGATGGCGCACTCGGACTACGTTTTGGCTGGGTGCTACCGATTTACAAAGCACCTTCCACCGATTTCTTTTACTATTGAGCGGCATGTTTTTTCTTTATCAGGCAGGCATTTGGTTGTATCTGACAGGAATCCGCATCGCAGCGATCCGTTCTGAGAAAGCACATTTATGGCTCAAGGGAAGAAAAGATCAACAATCCATCCTACAATCATTACGGAAAAAAGATGAGCGTTGGGTGTGGTTTCACTGTGCTTCCTTGGGTGAATTTGAACAAGGTCGGCCGGTAATAGAAGCCCTTCGGGCGAAAGCACCTCAACTCAAAATACTGCTGAGTTTTTTTTCACCCTCGGGATATGAAGTGCGTAAAAATTACACGGGTGCCGATCGCATTGTCTACCTCCCCATGGACACCCCCGGAAACGTTCAAAAATTTCTGGATGCCCTTCAACCGGAGTTTGTCGTATTTGTGAAATATGAATTCTGGTTTGGCTATTTGCGGGCACTTAAAAAACGAAACATCCCTACATTCCTAATCTCTTCTCGCTTCAGGGCCGATCAGCATTTTTTTCAATTTTGGGGATCCTGGTTCCGAAAGCAGCTCCAGTGTTTTACGGAAATTCATGTGCAAGACAACACTTCTGCTGATTTGCTGCAACAAGCCGGATACCGTTTTTCAACTGTGAGCGGAGATTCGCGCTACGACCGGGTGGCGGCAAATGCTTCCCATCCAACGTCATTGCCGCTGATAAACCACTGGTTAGGTGGACGAAAAGCCCTCGTTGCTGGAAGCACCTGGAGTGAAGACGATGCTGTTATTTTTCCCTGGTTGATGGAGGACTGGGCTTTGATTGTTGCTCCACATGAAGTGACCGAAGAACGAATCCGCACCATTGAAAACCGATGCGGTACTTCCGTAGTGCGTTATTCCACCTTAACCGATTCATCCCCGGCATCACAGGTATTGATTCTCGACAATGTGGGCATGCTGCTTTCGGCATATGCCTTAGGAAAAATAGCCTATGTTGGAGGAGCGTTTGGAAAAGGACTGCATAATATTCTTGAACCTGCGGCCTGCGGTTTACCAGTGATATTCGGACCCAAACACCGTAAATTTCTCGAGGCAGGAGAACTCATTGCTCAAGGTGGTGGTTGGTCTATTGAGACACGGGAAGATTTTCTCGGCATATTTGAAAAGATTTCACAACCAGCTATTTTGTTGGAAAAATCACAGGTGTGCCAACAATTTGTCCATGAGCGGACAGGTGCTACAGAACTGGTTCTACGTTCTTTATTGAAACATATCTGAAGAGCACATGAAACAACAGCACCGCAATATTCTTATTCTAATAGTGCTCTTCCCGCTGGTTTCGCTGGCGCAGAAAGACATTACAACCGTTGGGTTTCAGATAAAGCCCTTGTTCTCTTCTTCCTTTTTCGGAACGGGACCGCAAACACTCAGTGACAGCACCTTTAATTATTCACTCAAGCCGGGTTCCGGATATGCAGCCGGCATGATCATCCGAAAAGGATTTACACCATCGCTGTCACTAGAATTCGGACTCAATTATGTGGTGAGAAATATTGCCCTTACCGCCAATGATGGCAAACAAGAAGTCGGCAACAAATTGCGCATTGTTGGGTATGAGGTTCCCATTACCCAACTTATTTTCATTCGGTTGAGTCAGCAGATTTACATGAATGCTGGTGCTGGTTTTTGTCTGAATATTTTCCCTTCGGATGTATACAAGCGGGATACTTTCTTATATGTAGACGGAGGTCGAAGTCACATTTTCACGCCCAGTTTACTTGCTAATATCGGTGTTGAATACCGGACACCTAAAAGCGGGTATTTTTATTTGGGCGCATCGCTCAACCGCCCATTTTCGGAGATATACGGTATCTCCTTGTCCTATATGAAAAATGGACTTCCACTCAATTCGGTACTTGGGAAGCTGAACGGATCATATCTGTCGGTCGATCTGAAGTATTTTTTTCACGAAGATCCGGAGAAGAAAAAAGCCCGAAAAGCAAAACAAAAAGCAGAACCGGTTGCAAAATGATGTTTTGTCTGTAGTTCTTTTTAAAATCAGATTTCAGTTTCCAAATAAAATGATAGTTTTGCCCCCGTGTTGCCCGGATGGTGGAATTGGTAGACACGCAGGACTTAAAATCCTGTGATCATTGCGATCGTGCGGGTTCGATTCCCGCTCCGGGTACTAATACAATGCGATCGTGCGGGTTTGTTCCGATAGCGATCGTTGCCAACAAAAGGTATAGAGTCAGAATTTTCTTCCGCTGGATGAATGTTCTGACTTTTTTCATTTAAGGGCACGCGCATTTCCAGTGGTGTTGCGCCTAAAAACCTTCCTTGTTTTGATCGGCTGAATGGTTTCCTTCTTCCCTTGCGTATTTTTGCATCATCCAGATTGCTCTTATGAAAAGATACGTGCTCCTTTTTTTACTGTTGATCATTCAATCAATTCCCGCATCGGCTCAGTGGCGCTCTGCTGCTCCGTATAACGGCATTACCAATGATCTTTTTTTTACTGACCGTCTTACCGGTTATGCCTGTGGCCTGGCGGCAGGCATTGGAAACTGTTCCGGCACCACGTCCATTATACGGACAGTTGATGGTGGAGAAACCTGGATTCGCATGAACACCGGTTCTACTGCTGCCATGACGCGGCTGCATTTTATTGATGCATTCACCGGCTGGGCAGTGGGCGCTTCCAGCACAGTGATCAAAACAACCGACGGCGGTCAAAGCTGGACCATGCCCTCTTCGGGCGTAGGTGCCGGTTTAAACGACATTCATTTCCCAACAGCTAGCGTGGGCTATGTAGTGGGTGCAAACGGATTGGTTAGAAAAAGCACAAACGGCGGAACTACTTGGACAACGCAGGCCTCCGGATTTACGGGTACCTTAAATTCAGTCTGGTTCGTGGATGCCAATACGGGATATTTTGTTGGAAATACCGGCACCATCAAAAAGACAATCAACGGTGGGACAACTTGGAGCAGTGTGTATACAGGCACTGAATTCTTTAAAGAAGTATGGTTTGCAGATGCCAGTAACGGGTATGTAATTAGCAACAATAAACTCCTGAAAACTACCAATGGCGGGAGTAGTTGGACTTCATACGATGCCCCTGTTGGACAAAATTGGTTGCGAATGAATTTCAGCAGTCTGTTAACGGGAGTCATTATCACAGACGGTAATTTTATTTTGAAAACGTCCGATGGTGGAATTACATGGACAGCATTGCCGACCAATTTTAACGAACCGTTGAGTTGTGCGTATTTCATCGATGAAAACACGGGTTATACAGGAAATTATTCTTCCGGAAGAATTACAAAAACCACCAATGGATGTTCTAGCTGGACCAATGTAAACAGTGGTATGGGCGAGCGTATTCTCGGCATTGATTTTCGCACACCACTTAAAGGCGTTTTTGTTGGCAATTCAGGTGGGATTTTCGCCACTACCAACGGAGCACTCAATGTGCGTAAAATGCACAGTAATTTCACACTTAGCCTCACCGCAGCCTATTGGATGAACGACAGCACCGTGGTGGCTTGCGGCGATAGCGGCACCATTCTCCGATCGACCAATTCGGGTTGGAGCTGGATGTCAATTCCTACAGGTGTTCAAGATGCGTTGTTGGATATGCATGGTGTGGATTCAGTGGTTGCCTATTCGTCCGGTGCGAACGGAATGGTGATCAAAACGCAGGATGCTGGTCTGACGTGGTCGGCCGTGCCTGTGGATACACTCTTGCCCTTGCGCGGCATCCATTTCCTGAATCGAGACACGGGAATGACCGTTTCTGATTATGCCGTTTTTAAAACAGTGAATGGCGGTTTGAGTTGGGAATTGAAAAACGACAGTATTCAAAGCACCTCCGATTTCAATGATGTGTGGATGACCAGTGCCTATGTGGCCTATGCCGCTGGTGGTTTTGGCAGGATGTATAAAACAGTAGATGGTGGTGAAATCTGGCGGCGGGTATTCCCCTCGGACAATACCAACGCAGAGATTGATGAGATGCAATTCTTTACCGATTCCATTGGCTATTTCGCGCGTTTAAACAGTCAGTCTTTCACATTAAATGGCGGAACAAATGTCGGATCGCAATCCACGTATTGCCTTGCCAACAATGGTGGCGTTGATGCCATTGATCTTCCAACACAGGAATACGGATACTGTGCAGGAGGAATCAGTTCCGTTTTACACACGATGAAACCATTCACCGTATGGCGAACCTATTTGCAAGATTCTGTCTTTTGTGCTGGCTCACGTATTTTTGTAGGGTACAATGCCAGCGGATTGCTCTATAACAACAATGTTGTAAATGCAGAATTGAGCAATGCGAGTGGCGATTTCAGCAGTCCGACCATCATTGGCACCTATACGATTCAATTACCCGAAACGGATCCATCGGGCATTATTACCTGCACCTTACCCGCAGGATTGAATGGGGATGGTTACCGCATTCGTGTAGTGTGTGTTTCTCCAGTATTGACCGGCCCCGACAATGGGTACAATGTAAAAATCAGAACCAGTATTCAACCTTCCGTTTTGCTGAACAGTTCCGCACTGGCGGTGTGTGGTGGAGAACCCGTTGAATTTACCGCCTCCGGAGTTGGGCTGGGTGTGAATCCACGTTTCAGCTGGTTGCTAAACACAACATTGCTGACGCTAGAATCGTCGAGCATTGTGCTGGATACATTGAGCACACTAGCAACTGTAGTGGTGAATGTAACGAGTAGTTTAACCTGTGCGAATCCTGCTGTTAACGCTGCCAGTATTCTGATAGACGTTGCTGAAAAACCTCCTGTGTATGCAGGAGCTGATACGAGTATTTGTGCAGGAGAATCGGTTCAATTGGGAAGCCCTTCTACCCTATCGGCAGTGTGGGAGCCGGTAATGGGATTGTCGGCAGCGGATGTGGACACACCTGTTGCAACACCGGAAATGAGTACCATGTATTTTCTAACGATAAGTTCTGCAGCTGGATGTAGCAGCCGCGATACGGTAACGGTGACAGTGAATGCATTACCATCGCAACCTGTCATTGAATTAGCGGGGGGCAATTTGGTAGTGGTCGGAAACCCGGCAGGAACATTTACCTGGTTTGTGAATGATGAACCGCTGGAAGTAGAAACAAATGATACGTTGGTGATTAGCAGCACTGGAAATTTCACTGTGCAATGGACAGATGAAAACGGATGTGTATCGGCAGTTTCGAATAGTTTTCCGATTGGCACAGTGGGCGTAGTTGAAAATCTCGAACCCAAACTTACGATGCGGGTAGATGA
>CALQRR010000047.1 GCA_943333015.1 Chitinophaga pinensis
AGGTTGGACTAGCTTTTATGCCGCAGGAATTGAGATTGATTTTATGACTCAAATTCCCGGTCTAGAGCACACTACTTTTGATCAATGTTATCAAGATGCTGCAATTATCGAATTTAGTAATGATCTCCAAGTTCGCTTTCTTCACATAAATCATCTGCTATTGGCAAAAAAAGCAACCAATCGAAGTAAAGATCAGATTGACATTGAATACCTCTCCCGTTTAAAGCAACTCACTGACAAATAAAAAACGCATCCTCTTTTCAGAAGATGCGTTTTAGCTTGTATCGAATGTTTGAGACCTAGCCGTTCAGCGCTTCTGCACCACCAACAATCTCGAGGATTTCGTTGGTAATAGCTGCTTGTCTTGCTTTGTTGTAGCTCAATTTCAATTCTTTAATCAGGTCACGCGCGTTATCGGTCGCTTTGTTCATCGCCGTCATACGTGCACCATGTTCCGCCGCATGTGAATCAAGCAGGGCTTTGTACATCTGAATCTTCAACGATTTTGGAATCAGCTCGCTTACAATAGTAGCCTTATCGGGCTCGAAAATGTAATCGATCGATGATCCTTTTTTCGCACTGGATTCTTCGGAACGAACAACAGGAAGATACTGCTCCAACGTCGGAATTTGAACCGCTGCATTCTGGAATTTGTTATACGCCAGTTCTACAACATCAAATTCTTTATTCGAAAAAGCATCCATGATGCGTTGTGCTACAGGAGAAACGTTGTCAAACGTCAACTTGTCGAATAGCTCATTATGAGCGCTGTATAAACTGAGTTTATTCTTCGTTATGTAGTCGGTTGCTTTTTTTCCGATCGTCAGAAAAGAAACATTCCCAGCTGCAAACTGTGCAGCATACTTTCCTGCGATGAGCTCGCGGGCACTTTTCAGCACGTTGGTATTGAAGGCACCTGCCAAACCACGGTTCGAAGTGATCAGAACGATCAAAATTTTCTTCGTTTCGCGTTCTACAGAATACGCTCCACCTTCACTTGCATCCACACTTCCGCTTAGGTTGCCCAGAATCTCTTTCAGTTTCTCCGCATACGGACGCATCTGCACAATCGCATCTTGCGCCCGGCGTAACTTAGCAGCCGATACCATTTTCATGGCACTGGTGATCTGTTGCGTGGATGTTACCGATACGATCCTGTTACGGACTTCTTTCAGATTGGCCATCGGACCCGTTTTGTAGGTTTAGTTCTTAGTATAACGAGCAGCCAGATCGCGGGCTACTTTGGTCAGTACATCAGTCAGGTTATCATCGAATTTCCCGGCTTTCAATGCCAACATCACATCTTTATGCTGTGCATTGAGCAATGTCAGGTAATCGGTTTCAAATTCACGCACCTTGTTCACAGGCACCGGACGAAGAAGTCCTTTAACACCCGCATAGATGATGGCAACCTGCTCTTCCACCTTGAAAGGTGTATACTGAGGTTGCTTCAGGATTTCCACGTTACGTGATCCTTTATCTAATACAGACTTGGTTGCGGCATCGAGGTCCGATCCAAATTTCGCAAAAGCTTCCAGTTCGCGGTACTGAGCTTGATCAAGCTTCAATGTACCTGCCACTTTCTTCATCGACTTAATTTGTGCATTTCCTCCTACACGTGATACAGAAATACCTACGTTAATTGCCGGACGTACACCTGCGTTGAACAAGTTGGATTCAAGGAAAATCTGGCCATCCGTAATCGAAATAACATTCGTTGGAATGTATGCCGAAACGTCACCCGCTTGTGTTTCAATAATCGGAAGTGCTGTAAGAGAACCACCACCTTTTACCTTTCCAACAAGGGAAGGAGGTAAATCGTTCATCTGTTGTGCAATGGTATCCGATGCGTTGATTTTTGCAGCACGCTCGAGCAAACGACTGTGCAGATAAAATACGTCACCTGGATATGCTTCGCGTCCCGGTGGACGACGCAACAACAAAGAAACTTCGCGGTAAGCAACAGCCTGTTTAGAAAGATCATCGTAAATGATCAATGCCGGACGACCTGTATCGCGGAAATATTCTCCAATAGCTACACCCGCAAATGGCGCGTAGAACTGCATTGGAGCAGGATCTGAAGCGGTTGCGGAAACGATTACCGTGTAGGCCATCGCGCCGTTTTCTTCCAATGTTTTCACAATGTTGGCAACGGTAGAACCTTTCTGACCAATGGCAACATAGATACAAAACACAGGTTCGCCTGCTTCGTAAAATTCTTTCTGATTGATGATGGTATCAATACACACCGCTGTCTTCCCGGTCTGACGATCACCAATCACCAATTCCCGCTGACCACGGCCGATCGGAATCATCGCGTCAATCGCTTTGATACCTGTCTGAAGCGGTTCAGTTACGGGCTGACGGTAAATTACACCTGGCGCTTTACGCTCAAGGGGCATTTCGAGAAGTTCACCTGTAAGTGGACCTTTCCCATCAATCGGAGCTCCGAGGGTGTTCACCACACGTCCGAGCATGCCTTCACCAACATTGATGGAAGCAATACGACGGGTACGTTTAACAACGTCTCCTTCTTTGATGTTGTTGGAACTACCCAATAATACAGCTCCTACGTTGTCTTCTTCCAAGTTCAAAACGATGCCCTGAAGTCCGCTAGGGAATTCAACAAGCTCGCCGGCTTGAACGTTGTTTAGTCCGTAGATGCGGGCAATACCGTCACCCACCTGGAGGACAGTTCCCACTTCTTCAAGTTGCACGTCGGTGGTAAAACCAGACAGCTGTTGTTTCAGGATGGCAGATACTTCTGCGGGTTTGATTTCAGCCATTGTTCGGTGTTATGAGGGTGTGACAATGTCACGTTTTTCAATAATCTTTTACGTAAAGGTTCTTTTCAAATTCGCGGCGAAGCAATTCAATTTCGCGCTCTACACTGGTATCGATTTGGTTATCTCCGAACCGAAGTACAAATCCACCGATGATTGATGGATCGATGCGTTCTTCGAGAACCACTTTATCGTTTTTGCAATGCTTCACAACCAACGCAATAATTCGTTGACGGAAGGTGTCATCGATGGCGAACGCTGTTGTAACAACGGCTTCTTCAACACCATTGTTTTCGAGATACAGAATCACAAACTGACGAGCAATTTGCTCCACATGCATTTCACGACGCTTCTTGATAATCAAGTCGAGGAAAGCAGCTGTAGTCGTTCCAATGTTTGAAGCGAAAATGGCGTGTATGATGGACGCCTTTTTATCCGACTTGATGATCGGGCTTTTCAGCATCGACCGCAACTCGGGATTCTCATGGATCGTTTTGTTGATCAGCGTCATGTCCGCGCTCACCACTTCCAGTTCCTTGCGTTCAATAGCAAGTTTGAAAAGTGATTTAGCGTACCTGATGCCTGCTTTGGTATCCTGCATGATTCGATCAGTTCAATTTCAATTCAGAGATCAATGTGTTGGCAAGCGCTTTCTGCTTCTCATCGGAAGACAGTTCATGCTTCACCAGCTTTTCAGCTACTTGCAACGAAAGTTGGGCGACCTGATTTTTCAATTCAGTCACAGCAGCCAGCTTTTCATTGTTGATCGCTTCACGTGCAATCGAAATCAGACGTTCGCCTTCTACCGTTGCACGGGTTCGTGCTTCATGAATGATTTGATCTTTGGTTTCACGTGCCAATTTCAACATCGCATCGCGTTCAGCTTGTGCTTCGCGAAGAAGTGCTTCGTTGCTGGCGGTCATGCGCGCCATCTCCAGTTTTGCTTTCTCTGCACTTAGCAAGGCATCTTCGATGGTTTTCTCACGTTCGCTGATCATTTTCAGAATCGGCTTCCATGCGAATTTGCTGAGCAGGAAAAGCACCGTCAAAAAGGTCAGGGTCATCCAAATGACCAGGCCAAAATCGGGGGTGACTAATTTCATATTCTAGAAGTAGAGTGTGAATTACGTTTTGAAAAACCTGCCGGAAAGCCAACCGCTGCCCGACAGGTTTAGTTCATCCGGTTACTTATGCTTTGAAAGTCACAAGTAGACCAACAACCATCGCGAAGAAGGCAGCACCTTCGACTAGAGCAGCTGTAAGGATCATGTTGGCGCGGATATCACCAGCAGCTTCAGGCTGACGAGCGATAGACTCAAGTGCACTACCACCGATGCGGCCAATGCCCATTCCTGCTCCTACTGCAGCAAGACCAGCTCCAAGAGCAGCAAGACCGTAACCGAGTCCGAGTGTACCATCCAAAAGAATTGAAATCATGATATTTGGTATTTGAGGTTTAAAAAATTCGAAAGATTAATGAGCGTGTTCGGCATGTTCTTCATGATGACCTTCTTCCACCGCTGATCCGAAATACACCGCAGAAAGCAGTGCGAAAACGAATGCTTGCAGGAAAGAGACCAGCAATTCAAGAAACATCATAAACACGGTAAACAACCAGCTGGCAACGCCAACACCCACACCCGCACCCACACTTTCACCTCCGTTGCCGAAGATAAAGATGAGTGAAAAGAACGCAAGGGCAATGATGTGACCTGCAGAAATATTGGCAAACAATCGGATCATTAACACGAACGGACGCAGGAACATTCCCAGAATCTCAATAGGTGTTAAAATAATCAGCACCCAGGCAGGAACTCCTGGCATGGCGAAAATATGTCCCCAGTAATGTTTGTTCCCGTTGATGGTTGTGATGATGAAAGTTAATACCGCCAACGTCAGCGTAATGGCGATGTTACCTGTGAGATTAGCTCCTCCTGGAAGAATCGGAACCAAACCAAGCAGGTTGGAAATGAAAATAAAGAAGAAAACAGTCAGCAAATACGGCATGAACTTCTCATACTTCTTGCCAATATTCGGCTTCGCAATATCGTCGCGTACAAAAATGATGAGTGGCTCGATGAAACTCTGTAGTCCTTTGGGTGCCTGACCTGGACGTTTCTTGTATGCCCGTGCAACTGAAGTGAACACAATCAACATCAAAATGGAAACGATGAAGAGTGTTAGTGTGTTTTTGGTGATAGACACATCCAATAAAGAAGAAGTAGCTGCCTCATCAACGATTCCGTTGGTGACCACCAATACCTTTTCGTCTTCCAAACGATAGGTGTTGTATTTCCCTGTATAATCTACCATCCCATGTCCTGCATGATCGCGGAAACTATTGGAGGAGAATACCTCGAAACCATTGCTTGTATAAAGGATAACCGGAAGAGGAATGTGTGTATGACCCCAAAGATGCCAGTCGTGTGCATCTCCGATGTGTTCGGTGATCATTTTTCCTGGATCAAACGCTTTGTGCGCATCGCCGGCATGTGCAGTTTCGGCATGTGCTTCTACGGCTGCCATACTCGCTTCGCCAACGGAAGCGCTGTGCTGATGCTGCATTCCTGAGTCTGCAACGACACTGTTAGCATGTTGATGAGTGTCTTCGTTTGCCTGAACGGACTGAAAAGCCATCAGAAATACAAATGCAAAGAAGGCACTTAGGAGGGTATGAAAGAAGGTTTTTTCGAAGCTCTGAGCCATGAAAGATGGGGTCTTTAATCGCGGTGCAAAAGTAGGAAAAGAACCAACATCCAAACAGTTTATTCACATCATTTTGAAAATGATTGAGCATCAGCGTCTATACGTCTGATTAAAAGCGGAGTGGAGGATGCTTTTCCAGCAAAAAAGAAACGCTGCAATCAACCATCAGATCACAGCGTTTCCGGTAAGATTCAATCTCGTGAAATTAATTCAGGGCAATAATCCGTTTGAATGTTGGATCAATGAGCCGCACATTACTGTACAATTAATCTCGTATTGATTGAGCCTGCCTTTACAAAATAGACTCCGGAGGCAACACCGGATAGATCTATTGTTACAATTTGTTTTTCTTCCGCTACGCTGGTTTTAACCAAACGTCCTTGCACATCGAGTAGGTCTATCCGTTCATTGGATTTCAGTCCTTCAACAGAAACGATGCTGTTACTTTGAATCGGATTGGGGTATATTTTAACGTAAGTATTGTTAGCTGTAGGATTCATAGATGAAATAGTAACCGCCTGAATCATTGACGTGTCAGTGCCCGTGCAACCGGTTAAATACGTATACTCAACATTATAATTACCGCTTTCTTCCGCCAGAAGGGTTTGACTGTTTTCTCCACCCAGAATATTCCCGTTCAAATACCACTGGATATTTCCGGAAAAGGGCGGATTTGCCGTCAATAGGTTGTCAGTTACCGTTATGGAAGGAGTAGGAACGCTGTCTGGCTGTTCGGAAAAGCTACCTAGGTAAAAACCTACATTGCCCGGAGCAGGTGTGCAACTAAAAACAGGCGCGGTGCTACTGGGCAATTTCCCACCAACATAATAATTTCCATTCTCATCGGCCGACAGGCTATGTGCATCTGTTTGACCTAAGGTTTGAATATAGTTGAACGCATTCAGGTAATTTCCATCCGCATCAAACTTGGCTATAAAGGGCCGACTTTGGCTGCTTCCTGTTAATGTAAAGGATCCTAATTGGGTAGTGCCGGTATATCCACCACCTATAACTATACCGCTGTTATCAGTCGCCTTTTGCATGCACCAAGCATAAGCCAGCCCAGTACTTTGAAAAGCTTTTGCCCAAATTCCGGTTCCCGTTCCATCTATTTTTATAATAGTTCCCTGACCAGTAAAGTCAGTGCTTTGTATAGTATCATTACCAATTATCATTTCCAAATTAACTTGCACGCCAGCATATACATTATCGCTGCTGTCAACAGCTACTGGAATAAAATTATTGTCAGGATCTCGACCATTGCTGGCATATTTTGCCCAAATTATGTTCATGCTGGTATCGCAGCGAACAAATAAAAACGGTGCTGTTAAAAATGGATTTCCAATATGGAATAAGGTGTCGGTGCCATAAGCCACTGTGCCACGCGAGTATGCTGCAAACATCAAATCACCATTCGGAAATACAGCTGAGCCTTTAAACAATAAACCACTTGATGCGGTTGGGGAAGTATAATAATTTGCAGTTAAACTTGAACCTACTACACCTGCGGTATCAATTTTACTAATCGATAAGTTACCTGATTGATAGTAAAGATATCCACCGCTATGTTGAAGCATACAGCCTTGATTATTGGTTGAAACACCGGTGTTTTGTTTCCAAACAAAATTCCCATTGCTATCCAATTTTATCAATTGGTTAGTGAAGTCAACCGCTGGCACAGTATCTTCATTAACAATAATAGCCCCATTACCAGCCCCTTGTCCTAGAAGATAGATACTACCGGCATCGTCGGTTTCAATATTGAACGGAGTAAAGCTACCTCCAAGTTCGCCAACTCTGTTCATAAACAGCAATTCACCTTGCGCATTGAACTTATATACATAAGCGGTAATGCCATTAAATGCTTGCAATGTATCGCCCTGACATTGCTGAGCGTGATTGCTATAATCAAAAGTGTAAATGTTGCCTTGAGGGTCGCGTGCAATATCAACGGCACCGTAAAAGGAGTTGGCTACGCCCGCTGCACCGCCGGTGGTTGCCCATTGAAAACGTTGCGAAAAAAGCTGACTGGAAAGTACCAGCAAGCAGATGGTCAGGAATGTTTTCATAGAGAAACGCGGGACAAAGAATAGAAACGAAAGCGTATTTTGAACGTCTTGTTTTGATTATTGGAGAATCAACTTTTTGCTGATTGCTCCTGCTTTTACCAAGTACATGCCTGCTGCAATACCCGAAAGATTCATTGACGTTACCTGCGCATCTGCAGCGAGGGTCGATGTGATTAATCGTCCTTGCATGTCGCGCAGCTCAATGACTTCATTGGGTTTTACTCCATCTACCGTCGCAGCAGTGTTTGAGCCTGCAGGATTTGGGTATAACGTGAAATCAGAAGTGGAAACTGGTTGTATGTCGGTGGTATAATCATAGTGATACCTATCGAGCGTCCAGCGATTCAATTCTCCGGAACTTGATTCTCCTCCAAAACCATGCGTATAAAACGTCCGGTTACCCGCGTATACCATGCCTGAAATACTGGTGTTAATGGGTTGGTTGAGGTACAATTCAGTTTCGAGCGTTCCATTCGGGTTTACTATAAAAATGGACACCCCAAAATAGCCTGATGAATTTCCAAACGAAGTAGCTATGCCATATCCATTTTCATCTACACTAATCCGTGCCGGATATTCGGACGAAAATTCCACCCCGGATGAACCTTCGTATACATAGTTCCACTGATAGGTGCCCGAACTGTTGAATTTGTAAATAGCAGGTCTGAGCTGTGAATCACCCCCTTTGCCTCCATTACTAACAAATTTGCTTTTAACGAAATACATCAAAACATTTCCTGCATTGTCCATCACAATATCGCGATACGAATACCCATAAACATCTTGATTTTCTAGGATATGTGTTGTTTGCCATACGAGAGCTCCTGCTGTTGTATAACGAGCCAGATGCAAACGTCGGTCGTCGTTTGTATTATAATTAGTTAAGAATGTAGCGAAAAGCACATCCCCATTCGGATAAAACAAAGTCTGAACTTGTCCAGATCCCTGATATCCGACAACCGGAATTGGCTCGAACCAGCGCAGGTTCAAATCAGCATCCCAAGACGAGAATCTCAAGGTATCCACATCGGAGGTATTCATATATATGTTATCTCCGGCTCCAACAGCTATTTTTTTTATTCCTGTCCAGCCAATTGGAGCTGTAATCACTTCACTTATAACA
>CALQRR010000048.1 GCA_943333015.1 Chitinophaga pinensis
GAGTGGTAGTTTATAATCTGAGGGTTTCCATACAAATCGGAGAGGAAATAATGTCCTTCTCCGTTTACTGAAATGCGTTCATTGAGGTAATAATCAAATTCCCCGGCAAAATAAACGGCGGATGCGCCGGAAGTAAAGAACCCGGGAGCCAACGTTCCCATTGCTCGCAAACCATGTGTTTTCGTGAAGGTATCCTGCGCCTGAAGTACATATCCAAGCAACCAAAAACTACTTACGAGAAGCAACTTTTTCATGGGCGCATCAGTTTAAAATTGGCACTCAGCGAAACTAAAAGATGACCTTCAATCCCAGCATGCGCTGTTTCTTCCACCACATTCCGGAAAGGCTTTTCTGATATTTCCAGATCATTCCCCAGATGCATCATGTATTGGACCGTGAGTGAAATATCGATTTGAGGTGTGATATTGTAATGCGTTCCCATTCCCGCTTGAATAGCAGAACTCCATCGGGATGCTGTTTGAGGAAGTGCTATCAGAATGACATTTCCGCCTTGTGGTCGAACCGTTAATCGTGTATAATCGAAACAATGTCCAACCAGCAAATACGGTAAGAGTTTTTTCTGAAACTCCTCCGGATCGCTCAAGTAATACATCACCGACCATCCAATGTGGCCATCTCTTCGATACCCCGCAATACCCGCATTGCTTGTTAGATAATCGGCAAACCATTCGGTGTTAACGCGCTTGGTTAGTTGCACACGAATATGACCGCCCATGCCATACCCCGCGTCAGAAGTGGATCCATGATTAAACAAACTCAGCGAGGATCGAAGCCCCAATGAAACCCGTCCAGGTTTACCTACTTGAGCAAACCCTAGACAAGGAATCAAGAATAACAACAAGACTAGCTTCCGTTTCATGCGCATTGTTTGTGTTGAAACGTAAAAGACTGAAAAAATTGCATAAAAAAACGGGAGAAGGTTTCCCTACTCCCGTATATATTTAGTTAAATCGTGGCTTAGCGCTTTACAATTTTGCCTTTACGCATCAATTGCATTTCATCAACAATATTACCTGCTCCTCCTAATTTATCAATCAGGAACAAGATATACCGGATGTCTGCTGAAATGGTACGCTGAACTTTATCTTCAAAGAAAATATCGCCGCTCATAGCCTCCCAGTTACCATCAAATGCACAGCCAACGAGTTGACCTTTGCCATTGATAACTGGACTTCCTGAATTTCCACCAGTAATGTCGTTGGTCGAAATGAAGCAGGTATGCAACTCACCTTTCTCGCCGTAAATACCGTAATCCTTAGACTTGTATAGTGCTTTCAATCCAGCAGGAACAAAAAACTCAGGATTTGAAGAGTCTTCCTTTTCGATAACACCTTTCAACGTTGTGAACTCATCATATTCCACACCATCGCGGGGATCATAATCTTTCACCTGACCATATGTAAGACGCATGGTAGAGTTGGCATTCGGGTAGAATTTCTTCTCTGGCATCATTTCACGGAGACCCGCTACAAACGCCCGGTTACCTTTTTCAATGCGCGATTGGATCTCAGTAATCTGTGGACGATAATTGGTCATAAACGTTTGAAGAAAAATACCGCTCAACTGTGACGCAGGATCATTTACAAGAACCGATACACTTGGATTATCAAGAAAACTATTGAATTTATCGCTGGTTGCAAAAACCGAACGTGCGTAAAGATCTTCAACGTATGCCTTATAGTTCCCGTTAAATTTGGTGCGAATCGAATCATAAATAGAAGGCTGCTCTTCCTTGGCAATCCCTTCCGCATAGATAATCAACATTGCTTCCAGCAATTTTTTATCTGTACCAATGTTGTAATCCTTGTAAAAATTAGCGCCTTCTGCTCTAACTTCTGCAATGGCTTCTGCAACACCAGCAGGATTGCTTGTATCACCAATCACCTCTTTGAGCTGACTCATCTGATACGCAAAAAATGGAACTCCTGCTCCTTGAAGAATGGCTTCGTTGAGATATGTTCGCATCAAGGTAACCTTGCGCATATCGGTGTAAGCATTCTCTAAATCACGGAGTGCAAAACCATATTTCGCCTGACGCTGCGCATCTTGACCTGCCCACGTCTGGAATTTTGATTCAAGCTCTTTCTTCTTTTCAACAACGCCATTGTTCTTCAATTGCTGGCTTTGTCCGATGAAATACTTCCAGTAATTGGCTGTTTGTGCATACGTGGATGCATACTTGATGCGAATTTCAGTGCTCGCATCCATGTCTTCTTTCATCAACTTCAACTTCTTATCGCGGATTTTTACAACAGCCGGATTACTCAAGTCGAGTGCCATCTGAACACCATAGGAAGTCAAATAACGATCTGTTCTTCCCGGATAGCCCATCACCATTGTGAAGTCATCTTCTTTTACACCATCCAATGAAATAGGTAGAAAACGCTTTGGTTGATACGGCTGATTAGCGGGTGAGAATTCGGCGGGCTTGTTATCTGCTCCGGCATAAACACGTAGCAAACTAAAGTCACCCGTGTGACGCGGCCACATCCAGTTGTCGGTATCGCCTCCAAATTTACCTACTGATTCCGGCGGTGCACCAACCAGACGAACATCCGTAAAGGTTTCGTATACAAAAAGGTAATATTCGTTTCCATCAAAAAAGCCTTTCACAGAAGCATCATAACCAGAGGCTTCTTTGACTTCTTTTTCAATGGTTTTGGCCATTTGACGCACTTTGGCTGAGCGCTCTGTTTCATTCATCGATGGATTTAACTCAGCAAGTACACGCTGCGTTACATCTTCAATGCGAACAAGAAATGAAGCCGTTATTCCACCGGAAGGCAATTCCTCAGAACGTGATTTTGCATAAAAACCGTTCGTAAGATAATCATGCTCAACAGTAGAATTGGTTTGAATGGCTTCATAACCACAATGGTGATTGGTGAGCAACAATCCATTAGAAGAAATGGCCTCTGCAGTACACGATCCTCCACTCAACATCACAATCGCATCTTTCAAACTCGATGTATTGATGTTGTATATTTCATCGGCTGTCAGTTTGCAGCCTTTTTTCTTCATGTCTTCGTAATTCAGACGCTTCAGCAATAATGGAAGCCACATGCCTTCATCGGCGCGGACAACCTGTTGTGAAGCAATACCTGCAAGTACAAGGCAGGAAAGTATCAAACGTTTCATGTTGGGGTTGATTATCTTTTGTGAATGGCAAATAACGAGAGAATACCGTGAACTTCCAACCCCGCAGAGGTTTGGTTTACGGTTAAAAATCATTTCGAATCAACGACTTTTCCCTGCTCGTCAATCCGGTACCTCAATGTCCGGCTGCCTTTTGAATCTAGGCCCTTAATTCTAACCTCAAAAAGTTTCCCGAAATCTACCCAGGCATAGTTAACAGCGCGGATATTCTCCACACGGAATGGATTTACTTCTCCCACTACTAGATTGCCTGCCGCTTCTATGCGCTGCCCAATGTTGAAAATCGCTTCGCCTCCATTGACACCTGTTTTCTGGATAAAAATAAATTCATCTGCCGTTTCGCCATTCGTTCCAAATCCTAACGGATCAACCGGCTCATAATCATACAACACGATAGCAGTCGTGCCATCGGGTAATGTGAATAGGGTATTGAAAAAATTATTCTCCTGAATCTTCGTGTAACGATAGTCTTTGCTCGAATAAATCTGATTGTCATAAAACAAATACACTTCGTGTTGTAAAAACCAGGTCACATCATCATAAATTACATCCAATCGTTCGTAGGCCGGCTTGACTCCTTCGGGTGTTTTAGAATAGCGCAATTCAATCGGATATAAATAAAATTCAGTTAGTGCCTCTGAAATGAAGTTCTTGGCAAACACAATCCCTCCACTATTCCAGCCGAATGATTTCCATGAACCACCCGAATACATCACATCCAGATTTATTTGCATCGTTTCAATAATTGCCGCCGGAACATTTGCCGGAACAATGTTCAGCGCAAAAGGCAATTCCATCTGGTTGAAATAAAATGGTCGCCCATAATACCTGTTTGCACTGGTGCTTAGTACTTGCTCAGCAGGTTCATCCGGATCTGCATCCACTACATCGACTACAAAACGCAGCTTTTTCATCGAAACTGCCCGCCCAAAGCCCAAACAACGCATGTGCATTGCCACATGATAATGCACGCCTTCGGCAGTTTGCGTCACAGTATAGTTCGCTCCAGACGATAAATCATCCAGCTTCATTCCCAACTGCTTTTCCATCGGGCCGTATTTGTCCCGGTCGAGCTGCTGGGCCATCGCTTGTTTAGCAGAAAATCCAAAACGCGTCAGTCCGAGGAACATATATTCCCGCCTCAAACCTTTCGCCAAGGGAACGTCCTGATTAACCGCATCTCCTGTTTCAGCATGAAGCAGTTTGCCTTTCGGATAATCAGCGTCATGAATAAATCGCTCCAGATTAGCATCATCACCCACTTCTGCCGAATTCCTGAAAACAAACGTCTTCTTCCCTTTTTCTCCAACAATGTAATCCGTAAAATCAACCCAAGGCGATCCCAGCCAGATTTCAATTCGATCTCCATTAGAGGCCGACTGATTCATGCTATGATCGTCTTTCACAAACACATCAAAAAACAAAGAATCCGGACTGACACGGCCTGTTACTTTCGCAGAAAGATCTGAAACGGCAGGCTTTTCCTTGCCGGGAAGAGGAAAAAGGGAGTCTTGCGAAATCAACGTCACTGTTTGAGAAAACAAACTTTGCGCACTGATCACAAAAACCCCGAGGAGCAGTCGGAGCATAATATTAGGTTTGTTGCGAATATACTCCATGTCATCCGATGGAATAAAATTCAGATGGAAATCTTCGGCATTTAGTTGCTTGATCGTGTATTTTTAATCCCAAACCCATTTTATGCCCGAAAAAATTCGCTGCTCCTGGTGCATGAAAACTGAAAACATGCGTGAATATCACGACACCGAATGGGGCATTGCGATTCACGATGATCGAAGACATTTTGAATTCATTGTACTCGAAAGTTTTCAAGCTGGTTTGAGTTGGCAAACAATAATAAACCGGCGCGAAGGTTTCAGACGAGCCTTTGCAGCGTTCGATCCAGAAAAAGTGGCGGTTCTTACGGAAGTGGAAACGGCACAACTCATGTTCAATGAGGATATTATTCGCAACAAATTGAAAATTACCGGCACCGTTCGCAATGCGCAAGCATTTTTGAAAATCCAACAGGAATTTGGTTCGTTTGATGCCTTCATCTGGCAATTTACCCAAGGCATTACAATCGATGGAAACCGCAGTATCAGCAATCCCGTTCCCGCATCCAGTCCCGAAAGTGATGCCATGAGCAAAGCACTCAAAAAACGTGGATTTACCTTTGTCGGCACAACCATTTGTTACGCATACATGCAAGCCGCCGGAATGGTAAACGATCACATGGACACCTGCTGGAGAAAAAATTCTTGATGGGGCTGTCCCCGAAAACGCATCTCATACGGAGTGTGATAAACGATCGGGGTCGGGCTGTCCGCTATAGTCCTCCGCCGCAAATCATCATCATTCACAAAGCTGAGTCAAAATTTCAAGTTTTTCTTTTCTCCTTCATGCGTTTTGCGTCGTCCGGGCTGCCGCTTCCATCCCTCAGCCGGCATGTACGTTTCTTTAGATCAACTTCTTGTTGATGCGCATTTCCATAATTCATTAAACGAGTAACGCCCGCATCAGTTGGAGGATGCAGGCGCTACTACGTGCTGTGTTCAAGGAACACTATCCTATTTGGATTTGCTTCTTTTTATGGGTAATGTCTTTTTTCATCTTACCCAACTTGAGTTTCAATACACCGTTCTCATAATTGGCCGTTACATTGTCTTCACTTGCATTTTCAGGAATCGAAAATGAACGACTGAAAGAACTGTAACTAAATTCCTTACGTGTGAAAGTATCGTTCTTCTCCTCTTCTTCTTTACGTGTTTCCGATTCGATTTGCAAAACTCCATTGTCGACACTGATTTTAAAATCTTCTTTTTTCAGTCCGGGAGCTGCCAACTCAATCATGAAACTGTCCTCTTGTTCACGAATATTAACGGCAGGAAGCGTTGTACTACGACCAAAAAAACGGTCGTCTAAAAGTGTGTCAGTATTCCAAAAATCCTCTAATAATGCCCTCATGGAGGGAAAATTTCCGCGTTGCTTAACGAGTGTCATGGGTTGTATGCTTTTAGGTTATACATTGATTGAACACCTCAAAGTAAGCAAGCAAGCCGACGAAAATCAATGACTTAAGTCATATTATTACTACTCTTATTATCTTATTTATGACATTATGCTATTAATAATAATTTATCAATCGCTCCGCGCTGAACAATCATTCTCTCGCAGTAGTCTCAATTTTGGGCATTTTAAGGAGGGGAAAAGCAAGTCACCTGCTCTTTTTAGAATGGTCGGCCACAAGTTCGGCTCTGAAGCGGCTAGCGCCAACCCGGGTCAATTGATACACCGTTGCATAAAGCACCCACATGAATAGCATATAGCACAATGTAACAGCCCAAACTCCTTGATAAACTTGTGGTTCTATAACAAACTGAAACACATCACCCAACAATCGAAACGGATGATGAAGAAGATCCCAGGAGTTCCAGCGCTCAAATCGACCGAGGTAAATTCCAAAACTGCTTAAAAACAATGTTACACCCACAAATAACCAGCCCATCAACCAACTAAACCGCGCTTTAATGAGCTCATGCATGTCGAACAAGGAGGCACATCCAAGCATAATTCCATTCCAGGCAAAAGAGAGAATGACTACCAGATCGAACCATTGTGGAACACCTGCTCGAGGATATAAATGAAAAAGATCCGTGATGATGTAAAATGCATTGGGTAAAAAAAGCAACCAAATTCCTGTCAGTGTATAGGAAACCAGCTTACTTCGGTGATGGAGCCGGTAAACAGTCAAAAGTGTTGATACGCCAAGCGGAATTACCGCCAGAAAAAGATTCCAAATCAGGAACAGATAGGTGAGTTCACCGGTCTTCCATATTCGTGCAATCAGTAGAACACCACTTAACAGCATAGAGGCCGAGAAGCTAGTGGCAACACCGGCACGGTTATACGATTTAAAATAAATGTGCAATCGTTTTATGAAAAAAGGAGCCATAAGTGGGGCAGAAAAATGAGTAATCCTACCACCAACGCACTTAACGCGGTAATTAGTACTGCTCCTGCTCCCAAATCTTTCGCCTGTCCAATCAATGGATCTTCTTCACGTGTAATTCTGTCGGCCAACCGTTCAATGGCAGCATTCAGCAATTCAGCCGTTATCACCATACCCATGCATACAATTAAAATGCACCATTCCATCATGGGAATATGCAACCACACGCCCAAACCAAGAACAAGAACCGCAGCCAGCAAATGGAACCGCAAGTTCGCCTCCTTTCTAAACCCATGAACAATGCCCTGCCATGCAAACCGAAATGCTGCTAACCGTAATTTCATGAGATTCAATATACGCAGGAGAAGGGCTGATTAAACGCTATACCGATTCCTGTAAAAAAGGAGTACCGCTATTAAACCAGATTGGCCAACGGAAAGCGCACGACTAACAACTAAATCGACACCCATCAAACGGGTAAATTAAACGTTGTCGGAGCTGCGTTTGAAAATGGGAACGGTCGAGCAGGCTTCTCCATACATGATACTCTTCGCCACCGGACGTAATTTATTTGTTAGCATCACAAAAGCAGAACGAGGAACAGGAAGATTGCCACATCCTTTTACGATCAATCGCTGGTCATCAAATGCCGTCGAATCCAGCTGCTCAATTATTTCTTTGTACAGTTCAGTTTCGAGTGTTTCCAAATCACCAAAAACGACGCGTTTCGCAAAAGGCTCTACCTGAGCGGCTATCAGCATATACGCCCACACAGGGATAATGGCATCGGCTGAACAAAAAACCGCCACATAAGCATCCTGATAAGCGGCCCAATTATGCACTTTCATCCATTCCCGAAAATCCTTCTCCTTGAGAATTTGCCCCATAAAAAGCTGATCCCGAATATCTATCTGCTTTCGGATGCCGGGTATGTAGTAATCTTCTAGATCAATAGTGATCAGCCCACTATTGGCCACTTTATTTAAGATGACATCTTCCATCGATCGGAATTATAAAAAACCCAACTCCAGTTTTGCTTCTTCACTCATCATACTCTGATCCCAAGTAGGCTCAAATGTGATATCCACTTTGGCCGAATTGACCCCATCAACAGAACGAATCTTTTCCTCTACATCAGGAGGTAACGTTTCTGCCACCGGACACGACGGTGAGGTGAGCGTCATCAACACCTGAACATCACGTTCTTCGTTGATATTGACTTCGTAAATAAGTCCGAGTTCGTATATATTAACAGGGATTTCCGGATCATAACAGGTCCGGATCATGTCGATAACATCCTTTTCAAGCTGTTCAATCGTCTTTTCCATTTTTGCTTAGTTCTTGATATATTTTGCTGCTTCCATTTTCATCCGGCGAATCATCGCTTCCAGTCCATTGGATCGCTGCATGGATAGATTATCGCGAATACCGGCCTTGTCGATAAACTGAAGATCGGCAGTTAAAATATCTTCTGGTTTCTCGTTTTCAAACACACGAATCAGCATACTGAGAAGACCACGGGGA
>CALQRR010000049.1 GCA_943333015.1 Chitinophaga pinensis
ACAAACGACCAGACAAACCTGTTCGCGGAAATACATGTAAACAAAGAAGAATGCTCCCGTAAAAAATATCATTGCCGAGAAACCACCGTAATGATTACTGATTGGTTGGTTTATGATACTCATCAGTTCATCCATCCCAATGATGTAGGAAAGGAAGAAATTCCCAAACACGAATGACAAGGCCAGAAAAATGAGCGTCTTGGTTCCTTTCTTCCGGATTTTTTCCACGTTCCAAGGGCCTTTATCGAGTTGGCGTTGTTTATTGGCATCGCCCTCAATCCAGTATTCAATCTTCCGGAAAACCATTTCCATAAAGATGGTCTGCGGACAAGCCCATCCGCAAAAAAGCCGGCCGAAAATAACTGTAAACAAGACAATGAACACCATAAACGTGAGCATTGCCAGTGCAAACAGAAACAAGTCTTGCGGAAAAAACACCAATCCGAAGATGATGAACTTGCGCTCCACGATATTCATCAATAACAACGGATCACCGTTGAGCTTGATAAATGGAATAGAAAAAAACAAAATCAGGTAGACAATACTGACTATTGTCCGTCTGTTGTAAAATCGCCCTTTCGGTTTTTGAGGGTAAATCCAGTTTCTGGAGCCATCGGCTTTGATGGTGCCAATGGAGTCACGAAAGGATTCATTTGGGGTTGGGTGTTCCCGGTTGGGCTCGGAATCCATGATATGTGGGGAATTTATTTGACTTCCATCGCAGCTGTAGCTTTGGAAGTATCAGTCTTAACAGCTAAGGAATCTGTGGGGACGGTAACGACATCAGTCCATATATCTCCTTGAGGAGCCTTTGGATTTGCTGGATTTGTTCCTTGAAGTGTTAACACATAACTGGCAAGCTTCTGCATGGCTTCCGGTTTTATCTGCCCTTGCCAGGCGATCATTCCCTTTGCAGGAACACCGTATTTGAGCGTTTTAAAAACGTTTTGAATGCCACCACCGTTAATCCAGTAGGCATCGGTCAAATTGGGACCAACGCCTCCTTCTCCACCTTGTCCATGACAAGCAACACAGTTTCCGATGTAGATTTCTTTGGCTGTAGTCAATGAAGCAGCATCCGTCAAGTAAACGACGTTGTTCTCATCTATGATGGCACCCGCTTCTTTCAGATGGGCTTTTTTCAGAGAATCTGCTTCCATCATTTGCGCCTGATATTCTTCCGTTTGAAGAGGGCTTGAATGTGAAATATGATAGTTAAAGAGATACACGATCCCAAAAACAATGGTGAAATAGAATCCGTATTTCCACCAAGGCGGGAGGTTGTTGTCCAGCTCACGGATACCATCGTACTCGTGATCGGTCATCACAGCTGCTTCATTTTCAAGAGGGACAGCATCGTTCAATTGACGATCCAGCCATTTCCAATTGATCCACGGTTTAACGGGTTCTTCAGATGTATCTGTTTGAAAACCAAAACCAATTAGAAGCTGACGGATGGAGCGAATCAGACCAAAAACGATGATCACTTCTACCAGAATAGTCAGCATCATGAAAACAAACACCCAACTGTCCAACCCTCCGATAAAGGCGGGAGGCATGTAATTGGTGGAAGCGGGTTCACTCGCAACTACTGCAACAACTTCCTGAGCGGAACTGCTCAATGGAAGCAGGAAAGCCAGTACTAACATTGAAAGCAACGACGAATTCCCTTTCTTACGCAGGTTTGCTCTGCCGGTATCGGCCAGATTGCGGATTGTTCCCGACAAGCTGATGATAATTCCCATTAGTATGAGGGCTGTTACAAGCAGAATGAGAAAGGTGGGATTGCTAAAAACCGGTGATGGCTCTGCAGGTTTGACTACGGGAGTTGCTTGTTGAGCAAAACCTGACAATGTGAAGAATAACATAGCCGGCAATAACATCCAGTAGGAATTCGAACGGGCGTTGGATTGAACTGTTTTCATAGCTGCAGATTTTACTGTTCGTCCTGCTCAAAAGGCAGATTTTTCAATGTCTGTAGATCACGTTTGTCTGTTGTAAACACATACCAGAGAAGCCCAATGAAGAACAGGAAGAAGATCATCAGGGAGATCATCGGAAAGATGTCTACACCAGCGATGGACGTTAAATAATTGATGAATTTCATGTCGAATACGTTTGACTAATTCAGGGCTTGGTTAGGGCTATCTGGCCGAAAATAATTTTGTTTTCACCTTTGATGTCAGTACCGAGTCGTTGCAGGTAAGCAATCATGGCGATGATTTCTTTATTGGGCAATGTTTCAATACCGGACTCTTTCAGATTGGCGGTGATTTTAGCTTCCTGACGCATCAAATCCTGATTGGCGATCTTGTCGTAACCTTGTGGATATGGTACCCCAAGACTCATCATTACCCGAATTTTAGCCGGTGTACTTGCAGTATCTAAATCATCATCGAGCAGCCACGGATATTGGGGCATGATCGAACCTGGCGACATGGTGCGGGGATCGTCCATGTGGTTATAATGCCAGCTATCAGGATACTTTCCACCTTCGCGATGTAAATCCGGACCTGTACGTTTTGATCCCCACTGAAACGGGTGATCATAGATGAATTCTCCCGCTTTGGAATATTCCCCATACCGTTCTGTTTCGAAACGGAACGGCCGGATCATTTGGCTGTGGCAGGTGTAACATCCTTCCCGAACATAAATATCGCGTCCCTGAAGTTCGAGTGGTGTATAGGGTTGCACCGAGGCGATCGTCGGAATATTATTTTTGATCAGAAACGTTGGCACCATTTCCACCATACCACCGATGAGAATAACAACGAGGCTTAACAGGAGCATCTGGAAAGGACGACGTTCGATGACGCGGTGCCAGTGCTCTCCGGTTTGATGAGCAGGAGTGTGAGCAAAAGACAAGGCAGCCGCTTCGGCACTTTCATTGGGAATAAATTTCCCAGCAAAAGCCGTCTTTGTGAGGTTATAAATCATCACAAGGAAACCAATCAGATAGAGCAAACCACCCAGTGAACGAAGTGCATACATCGGAATGATCTGCGTGACTGTTTCCAGGAAGTTCGGATAGCGCAGGAATCCATCAGAGGTGAATTCACGCCACATTTCAAACTGAGTTAAGGCAGCCCAGTATAGAGGAATAGCATAAAACATTATTCCTAGCGTGGCTATCCAGAAATGGAAGTTTGCCAATTTCTTAGAGAAGAGTTCGCGACCATAAAAACGCGGAAACAACCAGTACAGCATACCAAATGTGAGCATACCATTCCATCCGAGTGCGCCAATGTGAACGTGAGCAATAATCCAGTCGGTGAAGTGAGCAATCGCATTCACATTCTTAAGTGAAAGCATTGGTCCTTCAAATGTGGACATACCATATGCTGTGATGGCAACCACCATAAATTTCAATACCACATCTTCACGCACTTTATCCCAGGCGCCACGCAATGTGAGTAATCCGTTGATCATACCACCCCAGCTTGGTGCGATAAGCATGAGAGAGAAAACAACTCCCAGAGACTGCGCCCAATCAGGAAGAGCTGTATATAACAAGTGGTGAGGACCCGCCCAGATATAGAGGAAAATAAGTGCCCAGAAATGGACAATTGAAAGTCGGTAAGAATAGACAGGACGGCCTGCTGCTTTCGGAACGAAATAATACATCAATCCGAGGTATGGAGTGGTGAGGAAAAACGCCACAGCATTGTGACCATACCACCACTGAACAAGAGCATCCTGAACACCTGCATAAGCACTGTAGCTTTTAAGAAAGCTTACCGGATATTCGAATGAGTTGACGATATGCAACACAGCCACGGTAACGAATGTGGCGATGTAAAACCAGATGGCTACATATAAATGTTGCACACGACGTTTAACAATCGTTCCGAACATATTGACGCCAAATACCACCCAGATTAGTGTGATTGCGATATCAATAGGCCATTCCAATTCGGCATACTCTTTCCCGGAAGTAAATCCGAGCGGCAGCGAAATAGCCGCTGCAGCAATAATTAATTGCCAGCCCCAGAAGTGGATACGGCTCAGCGCGTCGCTAAACATCCGAGCCTTGAGAAGACGTTGTAAAGAGTAATAAACACCTGCGAAAATACCGTTACCAACAAAAGCAAAAATGACTGCATTGGTATGCAGCGGACGTAGTCGCCCAAACGATGTATAAGGCAAACCAAGGTTTAAATTGGGAAAAACCAACTCCAAGGCAATGTAAAGACCTACCAACATGCCTACAAGACCAAAAATGATCGAGGCAATGGCAAAGTCGCGTGGGGTTCGGTTGTCGTACTGAAAACGTTCTACTTCCATGGCAACGTCAATGTTTAGGTAATATAGTGGGTGAGGTATTCTCTGGTTGGGGCTCCTGTTTTGTATCGTCGAAGAGCATGCGGACAGATGGGGTATAGTCATCGTCATACTGCCCTTTCTTTACCGACCAGAGGAAGGCAATAAGAAAGACCAGCGCGATACAAATGCTGATAAAAAGGAGTAAAAAAAGTGCGCTCATTCAGGGAGCTTCAGATTGGGTCTGGAATAAGACAAAAGTATATCTGCACCCATCCTATATAAATGATGCGAATCAGGATGGAATATGACTTTGGTCAGGTTTTGTTAAAAAAAGCTAAAGACCCTTTCTTCGTGCAATAAGTGTGGAAGTGAGCGTTGCAAACGAAACAATACTGATTGAAGTAATCGGCATGAGGATGGCTGCAATGACTGGCTGAAGTTCGCCACGCACGGCAAACCACAAGCCGACAGCGTTGTATAGCAGCGATATGGCAAAACTCACTGCAATAACACGCTTACCGCTCCGGCAATAATCCAGCAAGGTGTTTAGGCGAGGCAGTAATTTTCCATCAAGGATAGCATCGCAGGCTGGTGAGAAATTATTAAGGTTATCGGATACGGCAATGCCTGCATCGCTTTGCTGGAGAGCACCAGCATCGTTTAACCCGTCGCCCAGCATTAGAACCTTATGGCCATTGTGCTGGAGCTGACGAATAAAATTCAGCTTGTCTTCGGGCTTCTGTTGAAATAGCATGTGATCTGGCTCAAACCAAGCGCTCAATTGCTGACGGTCGGCATCTGTATCCCCACTGAGTAAAAACAAATTGTATTTTCCACGTAAATGGGAAAGTAGTGCGGGTAATTCGTCGCGTAATTGGTGCTGAAGCGAATAATACCCACATTGTTCGCCATCTATCTTCACATAAATACGGGTTTTGTTGAGTCCTTCTGGAGAATAGGTCTGCGAAATAAAATCGGCTGATCCGAGTTGAATGAATTTTCCATCCACATTTCCCTGAATTCCCTGACCTGGAAATTCGAAGTATTCACTCACTGACTTACGCTCTTTTCCCTGATAAGATGCGGCAATGCTGGCGCTAAGCGGATGTGTTGACTGAAGTGCCACAGAATACACCGCAGTAATTTCATCTTCCGTAAGCATGCGACCATCGAAATGAACCTGAGTATCGCGGCTAAGAGTAATGGTACCTGTTTTATCAAAAACAATCGTATCGGCCTTGGCCATTTTTTCAATAACAAAGGCATTCTTCAGATAAAAACCATTAGAGCCCAGAATGCGCAATACGTTTCCGTTCGTAAAGGTTGATGCTAACAAAAGAATGCAAGGACATGCAACAATCAGAATGGTTGTAACAGCATTCATCATCCGATGTGTATCGCCCGCCCAGAGCCAGAAGCCGGCGGAAGCAAGTGCGACAAGAAATACACCGAGTGTGAAATACTGGTTGATCTTATTCTCCATCGATGCCTGCTCCAGTTCGGAAGTATCTTTCCGGAACGCAGGACTGTTCCACAGTTGCGTGAGGTAACTCTGTTTGACGGGCTTCACGATCTCCATTTCAATACTGCTACCAGCTTGTCGACCGCCCGCATATACAAGCTCCCCTTTTTGTCGGGAAACAGGATCCGATTCTCCTGTTACAAAGCTGTAATCAATTTGAGCGTCACCTCGTAAAAGAATGGCATCAGCGGGAACGATCTCCTGATTACGAATGAGCATGCGCATCCCTTTCCGGAGATTGGTGACGGGGATTTGCTCCTCCCCAAGTTCGGAAATAACCGTAACGGCAACAGGGAAATACGATTTATAATCCCGGTCGAACGACAGTGTTTCATAGGTCCGATTTTGGAAAGATCTGCCAATGAGCATGAAAAACACAATGCCCGACATGGAATCAAAGTAACCTGGACCAGTTGCACTGAATACTTCATACACACTTCGAAGAAAGGTCATCAAAATGGCGGCAGCAATGGGAAGATCAATGTTCAGATGCCGGCTACGAATGGCTCCTAAAGCAGAAATAAAAAAATCACGGCTGCTATAGAGTAAAACCGGTAAGGACAAGCCGAAATTTAACCAGGTAAATGTGCGCTGTAGATCGGCTTGTCCGGCAATTTCACCAATGGAAAAATATTCAGGAAAACTCATCATCATGATATTCCCGAAACAGAAACCAGCAATTCCGATTTTATACCACTGACTTCGGTCAACCGTTGACGTTTTCGAGTCTTCAATGTCGCTAAGGCTGATGTGCGGCTCATACCCAATCATGGTCATCCGTTCAGCGATCGAACTTAAGCGTGTTTCGCTTTCATTGAAAATAACGGTGACTTCCCGCTTGGGAAAATTGACCGATGAACTAAGAACTCCCGGTTCTATGCGCTGGAGATTTTCGAGCAACCAGATACAGGAACTGCAATGAATACCTGGGACAAAAAAGGTCACATGTGCTTGTTGGCCGTTAGTGAAATGGAGCAATTTTGCCCGAACATCTTCCTGATTGGCATAGGCAAATTTCCCTTTATAATGTGCCTTATCAGGCGAGTTTCCGGAAGAGGGATTTAAAGCGTAATAACTACACAGGTTATTTTCGTTAAGTATCTCATAAACCAAACGGCAACCATCACAGCAAAAAGCTTTTTCCTCAATAAACAGGGTTGTTTCTCTACAGCTTTCTCCGCAATGGTAACATACCAAATCAGTTCTTAGTGCAGGTTCTTGGGGATTGGGTAGCATGCAATAATATATCTGTCAGTCGTCGTTGCTGTATTTGCTCGAACCAATAATGGCAATACTACTGAGCGTCATTACGTCAGATTCAAGTTGGAGGAGTTTTGGAAAAAGCACTTCCTTTTCGCGTGCCAGATTCTGGGAATATTGCTCATTAAACTCTTTCAACTCTGAAAAAGAGAGCTTAAGCAATTCATCGGAAGTATCCGGTGTGCAAAAATTATTGGACAGCAACTTGAGTGAATGCAACAATGCTTCAATGTGCGTATGCTCCTCATTTATTTTGCAAATGCTGCTTTCCAACAATTTAACATTGAGAAAGCGAATAGGAATTGAGTGATCCTTTACCTCAATAAGTTTCCGGATAAAGGGGAAAAGGCTCTCCTCTTCTTGATGAATGAGACGTAGAATTTTAACGTTTATCTGTTCTAACAGCGATAGAATATCTCGGATCATCACAGAATGATCTTTGGATTTCGCTAAAGCAGAACTAAAATTCCGGATCATTAATTTCAACATTGACCTCGAAAAATCATGATGCCAACTTTCGACAAAATCGAGCAAGTCAGATTCACTGACAGATGCAAAATTTATATGCTCGAAATTATTGGTCATGGGTAGAATTCCTCGATTATACAAAGGTTTCCAATCTTTCACCTAAAATGAATGACGCCACTCATTCTAAAATATGACTTTTGTCAGTTTATAAAAAAAGCCGCCCCCGGAAAACCAGAGGCGGCGTAATAAATGTCTTATAAAATGTTATTGAATGACAACACGAATTACTTTGCTTGAAGCAGCTGATGCAACGCGCAATAAGTAGATACCTGCTGGAAATTCATTTACTGCAAGAATTCCCTGTTGATCAATGTTCTGTTCCTTCACAATGCGACCGGTAGCATCCATTAACGACACGCGGCTGTTTTTCATGGAGGTGCTGATGTTTAAAAACATATCCGCAGGATTTGGATTTACAGAAACTGAAGCGGTTAGCTCACTCTGATCAATACCTGTAGAATTATCAACTGTCACAGAAACGGCATGTGCATCACTGGAGCAATAAGTAGGAGTTTCTTCCAGTTTCCAGTCGTAGAAATAGAAATAATACTGATTACCATATTGATTACTGGTGATGGAAACAAGCCCGTTAATTGCATACGGATAAACAACAGCAGTTGCATTGTTCTCGCGTTGAAGACGTGGGCTGTTCTGATTCAGTAATGTCTGATTGTAAGCGGCATCCGTCAAAAGATAATACCCTGATCCTACAGGCAAATCAAAATCTAATGTAATCACGTTTGCACCACTTACCAGTGTTGGCATTACCGAGTTGAGCAATGCGTTGCTACTGCTCCAAAGGTCAACTTTACGCTGTCCTGGAGTATCGGTATAAACTGTAAACGAACGGAGAGTACATGCCGCTGTAACATCGAAATAGACCTTAGAATTGGTTGAAGTAGCGCCAAACTGGTCAGAAGAAAGTGGTGTAATGATTCCACCTTCAGAAATACCACCACCATCAGCGCCAACATTTACCGCATAATAAGTAGCAGAAGTTGTTACCGTAGGAGTGACAAATGAATTTCC
>CALQRR010000050.1 GCA_943333015.1 Chitinophaga pinensis
ATGCTTCAATTTGCATGGATTGATAAAGATTATAAGCTAATAATCAAAACTCTTCTTGCTTTTATATCAAGAAAATCTTTTTCACTCCCAGATTAATCCAATTTAACTAGCCATTTGATTTAAGTTTTAGAATCAAAGGCAATTCACCGTACAATCTGAGGACGATATAAGCCTCTAGAAATAAAATAACTAATTTAGCGCTCAAGCTTTTTGCATTATGAAAAAAATTACTGTCCTATTACTCTGCCTGTTTGGCTTTTTTTCGATGCCAACATTAGTGGCACAAGCTGACTTTGAGCAGACTCCAGTTCAAAAACAGGAGCCCTTTTACCAAAAAACATCCGAAAACAAAAATCGCCAGTTTTTCACTGTCGACTTAAATGAGTTCCGTGAAAATCAACGTTCGGCATTTATAAACCAACTGTATTCTTCTCAAATATTGGCGGTTATTTCACGCGTTAATGAGAAGGGTTTTCTTCAGATTTCCTGTTCCAAGAATATTACATTGAATGATGTTGACAAAGAGATCAACAGAATTAGTGCAGAAATAATGAAGATCTCGGCAGATGCCGGTATTGAAAAATACTAATTGAACGTCACTTAATTTCATCCTTGAAATGAAACACATCCTCACACTTTTATCCATATTGCTGCTGTTTGCTGCACCTGTTTTTTCTCAGGGAACAAACAATAGTTGCAGTAGCGCGGCTCCTTTTTGCACAGGAACTGAATTTGATTTCCCGGCAGGAACAGGAACACCGACCTCAGAAGTTGGACCAGATTATGGCTGTCTCGGATCAGAACCCAATCCAGCCTGGTATTTTCTTCAGATTGCTGATTCTGGAACAGTGGATATTGACATTATGGGGACGGTTGATGGCACTACGCCAAGCAATGATATTGATTTCATTTGCTATGGTCCATTTACATCCCTGCTAAATGTCTGCGATCAATTAACGGCAGCCAATACGATCGATTGCAGTTATTCCGGCTCCGCAACAGAACAGGTGAATATTACCAATGGTATCCCAGGAGAATTTTACATGATCCTACTTACGAATTTCTCCAATACACCTTGTAACATCCTCTTTTCCCAAGGCAGCGGAACAGGCTCAACCAGTTGTGGACCATTCAACAACGGACCATTATGTGATGGCCAGGACTTACAATTGTTGAGTTTCTTTAATGAAGCAGAGGTTACTTTTAGCTGGACAGGTCCCGATGGCTTTACCAGTACAGATCCTAACCCGGTAATTCCGAATATTACCGAAGCCAACGCGGGGACGTATACACTTGTTACTACAAACCCTACGGATACAATTACAGGTACAACGGTTGTTGAGATATATCCTTCACCCAATCTTTCTGGTTTTACAACACAGGGCGATTCGTGCATCGGTGGAAGCCTTACATTCTTTGCCGACTCTGTTTTCGCAACGGCAAACTATACATGGACTTTCTCCAACGGTCAGGTCTTCACCGGCAATCCTTTTCTGCTGAATAACATCGATTCCATGTTGGTAGATGGTGTCACATTATCCTACGAACTTGATGGCTGCTTTTCACCACCAGCAACCATTCCGGTAAATGTTTTCCCTTCTCCGCTTCCGATAATTTTTGGCGATGATCATACTTGCGCCCAGGAACTATCCACCCTTTCTACAACAGAATTATATACTTCCTATACTTGGACCAACGGTGGTGAAACCACTCGAACAATTACCTCCAATCAAGGAACGTATTCTGTCACAGTATTCAATCAATACGGATGTGATGGAACCTCTGCCCCTTTCACCGTAGTAAATTCAGATCCGCAGGCAGTCATTTTAGGGATTGATCGTTTTTGCAAATACGACAGTATTGAACTGAATGCAGGGGGGAACTATGCCAGCTATTTGTGGTATCCTACCCCTCAAAGTTCTGCAAATACAATTGATTCACTCAGCACCGCTGATACGCTGATATGGGGTGGTGGATTTCTAACGCTTCGCGTAGAAGACTCCTTCGGTTGTATTGATTCAGTCAATTTGGAGATTCCCTATACCGATCTTCCCAAAGCACTGTTCTCTCATGAGCCATCCTCCTATGCGATTCTGGTAAACACCAATATCCAGTTTACGGATGAAACCGTGAATGCGTATAATGACTCCTTGGCTACCTGGGACTGGACATTTGATCCTCTGCTTTATGAAACGGGCGTTCAAAATCCACTCCTGTCATACCCAGATACGGGTGTTCGAAAAGTCACTTTAATAGTCACCTCTGAACTTGGATGTTCCGATACATTGAGTTCAACCTTCTACATTATTGACAAACCGTTTGTTCCAAATGCTTTTTCTCCTGGCGGAGATGGTTTTAACGACTATCTGAAGATTCCGTTTCTCAATGGATATCCCGGAAACAATGTTGTTATTTTTAACCGTTGGGGTAAAAAAGTATACGAAGCAAAAGATTATAAGAATGATTGGAACGGAGATGAGCTTCCTTCAGGAACGTATTTTTATGTAGTGTCGGCACCATTACTAGAAAATGATTTAAAAGGAACGATCACACTGATCAGGAATTAGAAAAACATTCAATAAAAAAGCGGCTAATTGATTTAGCCGCTTTTTTATTGAACACAAATGAAAGAACGGCGACAGTTCATTTTCGAACGTTCGCCGTTCTTTTTATGATATCGTGTACATTTGACACCCAAATACTTGCCGTGAAAGTTACCGAGCACATTGAAAAAGCCACTGGAACCCTATTCTCTTTTGAGGTTCTGCCTTCTTTAAAAGGACGCGATATTCAGGATTTATACAACGGAATTGAGCCACTGATGGAATTCAATCCAAGTTTTATCAATGTGACGTATCACCGAGAAGAATTCATTTATAAAAAGCTTACCAATGGTCTTCACGAGAAGATTCACGCGCGTAAGCGTCCGGGGACGGTGAGTATTTGTGCAGCGATCAAGTATAAATACGGAATTGATACTGTGCCGCATTTGATTTGTGGAGGATTTACACGCGACGATACAGAATTGGCACTGATTGACATGCATTATCTTGGGATGGACAATGTGCTGGCATTACGCGGTGATTCAGTAAAAGGAGATTCTCAATTCATTCCTGAAAAAGGTGGACATGCCTACGCTTCAACCATGGTTCGTCAGATTGCAGAAATGAACAAGGGCCATTATCTGGATGATGAAATTGTAGAAGGCATTCCGACAGACTTTTGTGTAGGCGTTGCAGGATATCCCGAAAAACATTTTGAAGCACAGAACCTAAAAACAGACCTAAAATATCTGAAAGAAAAAGTAGATGCTGGTGCTGATTACATTGTAACCCAAATGTTTTTCGATAACAGGAAATTTTTTGCCTTCGTTGATGCTTGTCGTAAAGCAGGCATCAATGTTCCAATTATCCCGGGACTGAAGCCTATCACCACAACAAAACATATCTCATTTTTACCCAAAACGTTCCACATTGACATGCCGGAAGCATTGGCCGATGAACTGGAAAAATGTAAAAACAATGAGCAGGTGATGCAGGTAGGAATCGAGTGGGGAATTCAACAATCCAAAGAACTGATTGCAGCCGGTGTTCCATGTATCCATTATTACACCATGGGGAAATCAGAAGCTGTTAAACGAATTGTTCAGGGAGCCTATTGAGCGTCTATCCTCAGGAGCGATGTGTTCCCGTTTTTTTGTCCAACCGTATATACCCGTCCAGCGGTGAGTTTCCACGTGAGCGCTGGTATGAATGGCATGTTTAAGGTTGCAGGAAGAAATTCAACCTGACCATTACTTTCCACAACCGCCGTGTGGAGTTGACTTTTTTCGGGATCGGTCATTATGTCGTCCGTCTTTCCGTTTCGACTCAAGACACCGTTATACAAGAAAACTGGTCGATTTGCAGGATCGATTAGCTGAATAAAAGACAGAAAAATGCCATCATCATCCTGCGTTTCCTGCTGTTTATCAATGGTCTGATACCAATCAATCTCGCCGCGTTCATTAAACGAAACAACCAACAGTTTTCCTGTGCGGTAATGCATGTGACATACTTCAATACCGGTGCGGTAATCATTTTCGCACACTTCCTCATTTTCCACTTTTTCGGCAATCAGCAACACGCCGCCTTTGGCAGCTGGAATCACATCCCGAACAGTGAAGCCGGAGAAATCCTCCACGCCCGTTTTTTCACTTTCACCTGCAAACAAGGATTTAAATCCAGCATCCATCCGTTGAATGCCTTTGCTCTCAACAGCAGCTGTTTCACGATCAATCCGCAAGAAAAACATCCCCGATACTTGGTCCTTCTTCTGAAAATCATCATGCAGTAAACCACTCACAAGTAGCTTATCATTCTGGCTAAGAACCACATGCATACCAGAAACAACTTTCCCGGGTATATCAAGCTGATACTCAATGACCTCATCACTCATTACCGGAAAAACAAATAAAGAATACTGCACATCCAAGGAATCCGTGCCCCTATTTCCGCGCACAAGCATATGAACATTTCCAGGCTGGTCAAGCAGCAGATCTGCGATAACTGGACTTCTTCCCTGAAAAGGAAGAAAGGCACTCAGCTTTTTTTGCTCCCGAAATGCACGGTCGTAAAGAGCAAGATTGACTTTGGGGATACCACGGTCCTCGGATTCATTAAGACTGATCACCGCCAACCGGTCTTGAAATTGATCACCAGCGAGATAAAACCGCTTGTGATTAAAGTCGAAATGGCTGGTTTCACTTGTCAACAACGTTTTTGGTGCTGACGCAATACCTTGATTGTCGACCGTAATAACATGGAGCGTATTGGACTTACGTTCTTTATCGTAAGCAGAACCGAAAAAACACAGCTGATCGTTCCAAATACGAATATCCTCGGGATAGAACTTCTGTCGATCTTGAAATAATCCGTTAAACGCCCATTCTCCTATTTTAGCAAGCGTTGCAGTATCCATCAATGCAACTCTTAGATCACGAATATATCCCGATCGAGATTCACTACTTGAATGGACAATGGCTAGCTGGCCACCAGCAATTCCAGGAATGCGCAGGGGCGAAAAATCTTTGGCTATGGAATAGCTTTCACCTTGTTTTATTTGCTGAGCAGGTAGCAAACAATAGGACAGAAAGAAAACCAGAGCAATCAGGAATTTCATGCGTCAGCTTTCTTCAAAACGTTTTCAGCCGAAATATTTTTGTTAGCCAGTTGTCCGCAGGCGGCATCAATATCTCGTCCGCGGCTGCGTCGCACGTTAACAATCACTCCTTTTTGTTCGAGGAATGCAGTGAAACGGTTGAGCTGTTCATCACTTGCCCGTTGAAATTCGCCATCATCAATTGGGTTGTACTCGATGATATTCACTTTGGAAGGAACCCGTTTTACAAATGCAGCCAGGTCCCGAGCATCGTCCAAAGAATCGTTAAAGTCCCGAAAAATGATGTATTCCAGTGTCGGCCGAGTTCCGGTTTTATCGTAAAAATACTGCAGCGATTCTGCCAACGCATCCAGTGTATTGGTATCGTTGATGGGCATGATTTTACTCCGCTTTTCATCGTTGGCAGCATGCAGCGATAACGCCAAATTAAACTTCACTTCATCATCGCCCAGTTTTCGAATCATCTTAGAAATACCAGCTGTGGATACTGTTATCCGCTGCGGCGACATCCCTAAGCCTTCGGGGGAGGTGATTTTCTCGATGCTGCCCAATACATTTTTGTAATTGAGCAAAGGTTCCCCCATACCCATGTATACAATGTTCGAAAGTGGGATATTGTAATTCTCTTCACTCTGTCGGCGAATGGCCACCACCTGATCGTAAATCTCAGCAGCATCTAGGTTTCGCAGTAGTTTGAGCTTTCCTGTAGCACAGAACTTACACGTCAGACTACATCCAATTTGCGAGGAAATACACGCGGTCATTCGGCTACTGGTCGGAATCAAAACTCCTTCCACCACAGGACCATCGTGCAACTTAAAAGCTGTTTTAATGGTACGGTCGGTACTCTTCTGAATACTTGCAACCTGAATGCCCTGAATGACAAACGATTCCTCAAGAGTCGCGCGTAGTTCCTTGCTCAGGTTGGTCATTTCGGCAAACGCATGAGCCGATTTTTTCCAAAGCCACTCATATACCTGTTTCGCCCTGAAACGCTGCTGTCCTTGTTCTGTAAACCAGCTCTCAAGTGCTTCGGGAGAAAGTGTACGGATATCTATTCGTGTGTGTGGCATAGCCGGCAAAGATACAATAAGCAGTTCAGATGCCTTTGTGGTGAATCCGCTGCCATCCATGTACATTTGCATCATGCGAAGAATACTTGCTGAACGTGTATTTCCGGTAACAACAGATGCGGTGAAAGATGGAATTCTGTGTCTGGAAGATGATGGAACGGTAATCGGAGTGCTGCGTCCCGGTGAAGATGGGTATGATGTTTCGTTAGCCGAAAAACACACCGGTTGGTTGATACCCGGAATGGTGAATGCTCATTGTCATTTGGAACTCTCTCATGTTTTTGAAGCGGTGCCCGAACATACCGGGCTGAATGGCTTCTTAGAACATCTCATGGAGGTTCCTCCGGCAAGTGAGGAAGCGATTCTGGAGGCAATGCGGAATGCGGATGCAGAGATGTGGAAAAACGGCATCGTAGCGGTGGGCGATATCTCTAATAACAATCGCAGTTTAAAAGTAAAAGCGGAATCTCCAATTCGATATTTCAGTTTCATTGAGCGCTTTGGACTGGATCCATCTGTTGCAGAAAAATCGTTTTCCGCAGGTATCGACATCTATAACGAACTAAAGGAACAGCATCGAAACAATGCCGGTAATCTGACGGCGCATGCCCCCTACTCTGTTTCCGCTGCACTGCTAACTAAAATCTGTAAACACATTCAAGATGTGCAGGGTATTTTTAGCATTCACAATCAAGAAACAGCGAGTGAGAATGATTTCTTCCAATCGGGTAAAGGAATCATGGTAGAACGCATGAAGAAGATGGGCATCCCAACTGCATCCTTCAAGCCATCAGGCAAATCCTCCCTTCAAACCCTCCTCAATACTTTGCCTGCTCAAAACAACATCCTGCTTGTGCACAACACCTTCAGTGAGGAAGCCGACATCGTGAGTGCGCAATTGTATCTGACGAAACTCTGGTGGTGTCTGTGCCCGGGAGCGAATCTGTATATTGAAGATAAAATGCCCCCTGTGCCACTTCTGCGACAGCATCAATGTAAAATAACACTTGGAACCGACAGCCTGGCCTCAAACCAGCAACTGGATCTGGTTCGCGAAATGGATCTCATTCAAAACGCTTACCCTGAAACTCCTATAGAAGAACTCATCCGCTGGGCAACGCTCAATGGTGCAGAGATGCTTGGTTTCGACAAAGAACTAGGTAGTTTTTGTGCCGGTAAAAAACCCGGTTGTGTACTCCTCGAATGCATTGACAATAAGAATTCATTAATTCTACCTAAAAGCCGTGCTCGGTTGATTTGATTTCGTTAAAATTGTGGGTTGTTCCACCTCCTGCATCAAGCACGCGGAGGAACATCCGTTACATGGAGGATATTCAACTGATTTTCAGCTTTTACCGCCATCCTTCATTTGGGCTAAGTCTGGATGCCTATCTGGTTAATTTGTTGGAGAATAAAACATTCTCGTATAATTATCAGCGTCTGGTTTATGAACGAATGAACGATTACTCCTATCCATACACGGATGAGGAGAAAAAAGTGTTGCGAAAAATCAGTGAACTGAGTCCGAAATCCATTGAACAACATTTCAATAAAAAACAGATACGCAGCACCCTGTTTCTAGAAAAACTAGCCAACGACAAAGATCAGATGAAACTGTTGTCGGCGTATTTTGACAGGCGCTTATCAAGCTGTTTGGAATTGCTCAAAGGCCAGAAAGTTTATTGGAAAGAGCGCGTATCAGATCATCCAGGCATGCAGGTTTTTTATGTGGAACCCGAGCCCGCCCGTGTCACCTATTTTTTTGAACGTCAGCCGGAAGGTATTCAGTACAAACTGCATGTAGAACATGCAACCAAAGTGCTGGATTTGAAAAAAAATGGCACAGAGATCCTTAGTCATACACCGTGCTGGCTTTTACACAATAATGCCATCTATCATTTTACAGACGGTACAGACGGAAACAAACTCAGTCCTTTCCTCAAACAAGGCGAACTTCATATTCCAGACAAGCTCGCTGACACATTTCTTGAATCGTTTATGCTTCGGGCCTCTCGGAAGTTTAATGTCCAATACACCGGATTTAACGTCTTAACAGAGCCCGGACAACGTTCGGCGGTGATCAGTATAGAACAGAGTTTGGAAAAAACACCTGTGCTTCAACTTAATTTCAGGTATGACCGGTTTCAGGTCACTTCTGCTCAGGAGCAGGAATTGCTGGTGTCGCTGCAGCGCGAAGAACACGGAATGCGACTGATGCGGTATGCGCGCGACAAGTCTTACGAGAATGACCGCACTGAGCAGTGGGAAGCACTGGGAATGAAACGTTTAAAAGC
>CALQRR010000051.1 GCA_943333015.1 Chitinophaga pinensis
ATCTGCTTGTTGCAAATCTGCCAAGTGCCCAGCCGAAAACAAAAGTCCTCGGTGAGATCAAACGCACTTCGGCCTTGCTGCGCGATGTGTTGAATGACTCATTCAATAGCATTGTTGTAGACGATCAGACGATCTTCAATGAAGTCCGCAATTACATTGCGCACATCGCTCCAGACAAGGAAAAGATTGTCAAACTGCACAAAGGCAAAGAAGATGTTTTTGAAGCCTACGGTGTTGACCGGCAGATCAAAGCAGCATTCGGACAGAATGTGAGCATGAAAAGCGGCGCGTATCTGATTATTCAGCATACCGAAGCGATGCATGTGATTGATGTGAACAGCGGACACCGCTCCCGCTCTGACAACGATCAGGAAACCAATGCATTCGAGTGTAATCTTGAAGCTGCGGCAGAAATTGCCCGTCAGCTCCGGTTGCGCGATATGGGTGGAATCATTGTGATTGATTTCATCGATATGCACTCGCCCAATAATCGGAAAGAGCTATTCGATCAACTGAAAGATGCGATGGCGCAGGATCGTGCCAAGCATACGATTTTACCTCCAAGTAAATTTGGACTGATTCAGATAACCCGGCAGCGCGTTCGTCCGGAATTGGTCATCGAAATACTTGAAAAGTGTCCAACGTGTAATGGCACCGGTGAAGTTCAGCCAGCCATTCTCATTACAGACGAAATTGAGAATAACTTACGTTACATTCTCAAAGAACAAAACGAGAAATCGGTTAGTCTGTGGGTGAATCCGTTTATTGAAGCCTTTTTGAAACGCGGTTTTCCGTCCATTCAAATGAAATGGTGGATGAAATACAAAACATGGGTGCCTGTGAAAGCAAATGTCTCCTATCATTTTCTGGAGTATCATTTCATGAATAAACAGGAGGAAGAAATAAAATTGTAACACCCTGAAAATTTAAAAAAGCCCCCACTCTGTTTCAGTTTGGGGGCTTTTTTTCTTCCGAAAGATGGAGCAAGCATCTCTGTGAAACTACTAAACATTCTTAAAACAGCCTTTGAAGCTGGGAAATTGCGATTAACGGATGTCAACAAACGAGATTACAAAAAACCAACGTGTTGTTCTGACAAACAGCGATTCATTTGAAGCAAAAATCCGTGATGTTGTGTGCCTTTTTTCTAACTTCGCCCGCTAACAACACGATGTTTCGGATGCACATTTACCGTCCATTATGTTGAACTGAAACTCCATGTGGTCGGCACTTTCACGTATAATTCTCCGCTATCGTTTACCTATCCTGATTGTGATTGCGGTGATGACCGTATTCATGGGCTGGATGGCATCCAAGGCGGAGATGACGTATGCTCTGGCGCAAATTCTTCCGCAGGACGATCCAGAAGCGCAGGTTTATACCACCTTTAAACACCGATTTGGAGAAGATGCCAATATCATTGTCATCGGGATTGAAAGTGAGCATCTGTTTCGCAAAGATATTTTCAATGCCTGGTGCATCGCCGGTGATTCCATTAAAGCAATTCCTGAAGTCCGGGGAATCCTTTCATTAGCAGGAATTTACAACCTCCAACGTGATGATTCCCTGCAAAAGTTCAACATTGATCCGGTTGTAAAACAGTTGCCTCAAACGCAACACGAACTCGACAGCCTCCAGCAGGTTATTTTGTCACTTCCGTTTTACAACGAGCTGCTTATCACCCGCACTCCAGAAGGGAAATATGCAACAGTAATGCTGGTGACAATGGATCAGCAAAGCATAGATACCAAAGGCAGGAAAGAACTGGTTGAGCACCTGACATCGTTCACCGATAAATTTTCTCAGGCTCACAACATCGAGGTACATTATTCCGGACTGCCGTATATCCGGACTCAGAATTCGGAAAAGCTAAAGAACGAACTCGGCATGTTTTTGTGGATGTCGTTGCTGGTGACCGCACTCGTACTGTTGCTGTTTTTTCGATCCTTCAAAGCCATTATTTTTCCGCTTCTGGTAGTTGCCATCAGTATCGTTTGGTGTGTTGGAACGATGGTGCTTTTAGGCTATAAAATCACCATTCTCACGGCTTTAATTCCGCCATTGATTGTGATTATTGGCATTCCGAATTGCATTTTTCTAACCAATAATTTCCACCGGGAATACAAAGGGCACGGGAATAAGATCAAGGCGATTTCGCGGGTCGTTTACCGCATCGGAAACGCCACTTTTCTGACCAATTTCAACACAGCATTAGGCTTTGTGACCTTTGCTTTTGTGAAAAGTCAGATGCTACGGGAGTTTGGGATTCTCTCTTCCATCAATGTGATGCAGGTTTTCCTGCTGAGTTTGACCATTCTGCCCATTGCCTATTCCTTCATTCCATCGCCCAAGCCCAAACAAATCAAGCACCTCGACAATCGTCTGATGGATGGACTTGTGGAATGGCTCATCCGGATGGTAACAAACAAACGGAAATGGATTTATGCTATTACAGTAGTGATTGTTGCTGTTTCTGTTTGGGGAATGACCAAGATTCACACGACCGGTAATTTCACCGACGATATCCCCCGAAAAGACAAACTCATTACCGATCTCAAATTTTTTGAACGGAATTTTCATGGGGTAATGCCCTTTGAAATCAGCATTGATACGAAGAAAAAGAATGGGGTGATGAAACTGTCGACGCTGCGAAAGATTGACCAGCTTCAGACAGAACTTCGCCATTACCCTGAATTTTCGAAGCCCCTTTCCATTGCTGAGGTAATCAAATTTGCCAAGCAGGGCTTTTACGGTGGTGATTCCTCGTTTTATTCCCTTCCTACCAACGAAGAAATTTCATTTCTGCTTCCTTACGCCCAGAATATGGATTTGAAAGGAAGTACTTCCCGGTCGTTTCTAGACAGCACACGACAAATCACGCGCGTTTCGGTGCAGATGGCCGACATTGGAACCAAAGAAATGGAACGTATCCGGAGCGAAGTGCGTCCGAAAATCGATTCCATCTTTAATCCAGAAAAGTTTGATGTAAAGCTTACTGGTACGAGTATCGTATTCCTCAAAGGCACCGATTATTTGGTAGATAACCTGATGTTGAGTTTACTCGCTGCCATCATTCTGATTTCGGGTCTGATGTATTTCATGTTCTATTCGTTTAAGATGCTCATGATCTCCGCAATTCCGAACATTGTCCCTTTGTTGTTTACAGCCGGTCTCATGGGATTTTATGGCATCGCATTAAAATCATCTACCATTCTTGTGTTCAACATCGCGTATGGCATCACCGTCGATTCGGCCATCCATTTCTTTTCCCGGTACGGACAAGATTTAAAAACCCATAAGAACGACATTCGACTGGCCGTCATTGCATCCATGAGAGACACCAGCATCAGCATTATTTATACCTCCATCATTCTGTTGTTTGGGTTTTCCATTTTCATCTTCTCTTCCTTTGGAGGAACCATTGCACTAGGCTTTCTAATTTCTGTAACCATTTTTGTTGGTTTATTTACGAATTTGTTGCTTCTTCCCACCTTGCTTCTCTCCATCGACCGCGCATTCACCATCAAAGCGTATAAAGAGCCTTTGATTGCCGTGTATGATGAAGAAGAAGATATTGATCTGGAAAGTCTGACCATTCGAAAAGAACCATATAAGCATCACACTGATCATTGATGAAAGGAATAATTCTCGCCGGAGGATCCGGTACACGACTTCACCCGTTGACGTTGGCCGTCAGCAAACAGTTGATGCCGGTTTATGACAAACCGATGATCTACTATCCGTTGTCGACCTTAATGCTCGCCGGAATCCGGGAAATCTTAATCATTTCCACTCCGCACGATCTGCCGCATTTTCAAAAACTATTAGGTGACGGAAAGCGGTTGGGAATGGAATTCAGCTATGCAGAACAAGCCATTCCTAACGGACTTGCGCAAGCATTTGTGATAGGAGAAGAGTTTATTGGGAAGGATAAATGTGCATTGGTTTTAGGGGATAATATTTTTTACGGAGCCGGGATGACTGGATTACTGCAAAAAAACAATGACCCTGATGGAGGAGTGGTATTCGCTTACCATGTATCCGACCCTGAACGCTACGGTGTTGTTGAGTTTGACGAAGAGATGAAAGCGGTATCGATAGAAGAAAAGCCTTTGGAACCCAAATCGTACTATGCTGTTCCCGGATTGTATTTCTATGACAATTCCGTTGTAGAGGTTGCAAAAAACCTTCAGCCGAGTGCCCGTGGCGAATACGAAATCACGGATGTGAACAAGCATTATCTCAAAGAAGGAAAGCTGAAAGTGGGCGTTCTCGACCGTGGAACGGCTTGGCTGGATACTGGAACGTTCGATTCGCTGATGCAGGCTGGACAATTTGTTCAGGTCATACAGGAACGTCAAGGATTGAACATCGGGTGTATTGAAGAAGTCGCCTGGCGGATGAAATTCATCAACAATCAACAACTCGAAGAACTTGCCGAACCGCTCAGAAAGAGTGGATACGGAGAATATTTACTCAACCTGCTCAAAGGACGATGACACGAATTCTAATTACAGGAGGCGCTGGATTTATTGGAAGTTGCCTCGCCGAAAAACTAGCTTCAAACCCCGAAAACCTGATTGTTATTGTTGACAATTTACGAACAGGCGAATTTTCCAAAGTGCCGGTTTCTGCGCATAATAACATCCGTTTTATCAAGTGTGATGCGAACGATTACCGCGATATTTCTGCGGTATTTTTTGCCAACCGTTTTGATTACGTGTTTCATTATGCAGCATTGGTTGGCGTTTTACGCACCCTTCAAAATCCGGTTGCTGTATTGGACGATATTGCCGGGATTGAAAACATCCTGAAACTTTCTAAAAACACCGGTGTGCGCCGGGTTTACTTTTCTTCCTCTTCGGAAGTTTATGGTGAGCCGGTTGAGTTTCCTCAAAATGAACATACAACACCACTTAATTCGAGGTTGCCGTATGCCATTGTGAAAAATGTGGGTGAAGCATATCTACGTTCCTATGAAAAGGAATTTGGGTTGGAATACACCATTTTCCGCTTCTTTAACACCTTTGGCCCTAAGCAAAGTAAGGACTTCGTTATTTCCAAATTCATCCGCGCAGCGTTGAACAACGAAACGATTTCGATTTACGGTGATGGTTCACAAACTCGTACATTCTGCTTTATCGATGATAATATTGAAGCCTGTACCAATGCGTTCTATCAAAACATGTTTGTAAACGATGTGGTAAACGTGGGCGGAACTATTGAAATAACGATTTTGGAAGTAGCACAAACCATTATTCGTTTAACGGGATCCTCTTCCGAAATCCGGTTTGTTGCTCCGTTGGAGGAAGGCGACATGACACGCCGAAAGCCAGATACCGCAAAAATGAGCAAACTCATCAACCGTCCATTGATTGGTTTTGAAGAAGGATTGCTGCAGGTTGTGAATAACACTTCTTACATCCTTCAATGAGCGAACTGGTCCGCTACCAGAAACACATTACAGAAGCACTAGCAAAGCTGGAATTTCCAGCTCAGCCCGCCGAATTGTATGATCCTATCCGCTATACATTGGCGATGGGAGGAAAACGTATGCGCCCGGTGCTAGTACTGTTAGGGTGTGAAATGTTTGGCGGAACTGCCGAATCAGCGATTTTTCCCGCACTTGGTATTGAAGTGTTTCACAATTTCACACTGCTCCATGATGACATTATGGATGAGGCTCCTTTGAGAAGGGGACTTCCAACGGTGCATACCAAATGGAACAGCAACATTGCCATTTTATCGGGCGATGTAATGTTTGTGGAAGCATGCAGACTCATCTCCAAAGCTCCCGTCAGCGCATTGTCGCGAGTGATGGATGTCTATTACAAAGCCGCCGGCGATGTTTGTGAAGGGCAGCAATGGGACATGAATTTTGAACAACAGGATACGGTTCTGTTGCCCGAATATCTAAACATGATTCGTCTAAAAACGGCTGTATTACTTGGGGCCGCTCTTCAGATAGGAGCCTGTTGTGCTGGCGCGAATGAAGAAGATGCGCATCTCTTGTACGATTTCGGATGTCATCTGGGCATCGCGTTTCAGCTTCAAGATGATGTATTGGATGTATTTGGAGATCCTGCCGTTTTTGGAAAGCAGCCGGGTGGCGATATTCTATCCAATAAGAAAACGTATTTGAAACTGCGTGCGTTGGAGAAAGCAACTCCCCATCAAGCAGAAACACTTCGCAACTGGTATAGTTCTCGGGAATTTGTAGCAGCAGAAAAAGTAGAAGCCGTTACCCAATTGTTTATCAACCTTCAGGTACGTGAAGATGCGGAAGCGGAGATGAACCGGCATTTCCAGATTGCGATGTCCTCCTTGAATGCTGTCAATGGCCAAACAAAATACACAACCATACTGGAGCAATTTGCACAGGAATTAATGGTGCGTGTAAAGTAAACAGGAGCTTTTAGGCCCATACCTTCGTGCCTTCGCTGCAGTTTTTACAAATTTCAATCTCCGAACGGTCGTTCAGAATAGCTGCTCGAAATGCCTGATACGACTTCCCTTTCCAAATGGTCTTGAGATTTTCAGTCCCCAGACTTCCTAGTTTGTGCTGCGCATCTTTATCAAAACAGCACGGAACAATGGCGCCATCCCAAGTAACAACACATCCTTGCCACATTCGCCAGCAATGGTTTTCAAGCTTATTTTTTAATATCCAACGACCGTCGGCATTTTTTCGATAACGGGCATATTTCGGATTATCTGGAATGAGTGGATTGCCGTTTTCGTAGTCGTATACCTGAGCTGTTTTAAATCGCACTTCATCCACCCCTAAGGTCTTTGCCAAAGCAAGCGCATCCTGTGTTTGATGTTCATTGGGACGCACCACCAGAAACTGGAAAATGATGTGAGGTGTGCGGCTTTTAGCGATTTTTTTTGCGGCAATCAAGCGCCGTGTTCCATCAATCACCTTTGATAAATCCCCTCCAATGCGATATTGCTCATAGGTTTCCTGAGAAGTTCCATCGAGGGAAATGATCAGGCGATGCAAACCTGATTGCACTGTTTTCAAGGCAACATCTTCACTGAGATAATGGGCATTGGTAGAAGTAGCGGTGTAGATACCCCGATTCGCCGCTTCTCGAATCATGGGCAGCAATTCTTTGTTCAAAAAGGGCTCACCCTGAAAATAAAAATTGATAGACCAAAGGCGCGGACCAAAGGCATGCACGAGGGTTTTAAAATGGGACAGTGTAAGCATTCCTGTTGGACGGGAAAATGCTCTTAACCCACTGGGACATTCCGGACAGCGCAGATTGCAAGAGGTTGTTGGCTCAATGGAAATGCTCATCGGAAACCCCCAATGAATAGGCCGCTTCGCTTTTTTTGACAGGTGAAAAGATCCTTTCAGTAGGAGAGCATTCCACAGGCGAGAAAAACGCACTGTTTTAAACCAGCTGAAGGCATCCTGATATGTGTTCATATTGGGCATTGGAGCAAAGGTATCTACCTGAACAGAATATCCGGATGAATCTTACAGCATTCCGTAATTGTTCGCGTTTATCCTTTATTTTTGGGCATCATAAACTCAACCAAAAAGAATAATGAAAAAAATTTACATCGCATTTCTGGGAATTGGAATCGTCTTTTCGATTCTTGTTCTTGACAATACCAGTGCTTATTCAAAACCTGAAGGGTCGCCGCAAAGTGTAACAGGCTCTCCTGCAGATGGTGCTTCATGTGCAAAATCAGGCTGTCATAGCGGAACGGCAAGTGCGCAAGATGGATTGATTACTTCGAACATTCCTACATCCGGTTACATGCCTGGCTCAACCTATACGATTACCGTTAGCATTTCGCAAACAGGGATTTCAAAATGGGGATTTTCAATTTCTCCACAGTCTGTTGGAGGTTCTGTATTGGGATCTATCATTGTTACTAACACAACACAAACGCAGCTGATAAACAATAGATACGTTACGCATAAGACAGCGGGCAACAGCGGAACAAATTCTAAAACATGGTCGTTTGACTGGATTGCTCCTACCGCAGGAACTGGAGATGTTCCTTTCTATGCCTCTGTCATGGCTGCAAATAACAATGGATCTGCCGCTGGAGATCAGGTGTACAATGATGTATATACTGTTTCTGAAGATCTTACTTCAAGCATTACAGCATCAGCAGCGCCTGTGGAATTTTCTGTTTACCCCAATCCTGTAGACGGCAATCAGGTAACTATTTCATTTGCGGCCAACACCAACAAGCCGTCAACACTCCGATTGATGAATCTACGTGGAGAGCTTGTACGTGAGGAGCGTTTTGAATCCTTAACATCCGGACAACAAAATCGTGTGATTTCGATGAATGAACTACCAACTGGAATCTATCTACTTCAACTTGTAACCGAAGAGGGAACGATTGTCCGTCGGATTATTCGTCATTGAAAAAAATAAGTGAAGGTCGGGTTACCTGAGTCATCGTTGGCAAGGTGATCCGGCCTTCGTACTTTAGCCCGCTCTAAACTCCATGACCGTTCCTCCGGATAG
>CALQRR010000052.1 GCA_943333015.1 Chitinophaga pinensis
CAGTCCGGTGGTGAAACGCGATTTTTGATTGGGAGAAGTGATGGAAACACCTGATAATGGTTTTCCATCGGCATCATCGAGCACGCGGATGCGCTGGGCCTGGATTGTTTGAACCAGAAAAATAAGCGTCATTAAACAGAGGATGCGTTTCAACTCGCCATTTTTTTTCAAATGTACCCAACACGGTGAACTGCCTGCTTAGAAAATGAGCATTTGGTAATAAAATGATTAGGTGATTAAACAGGCTGCGTGAGGGATGGAAAGGGATTCCGGATTTTTCCGGAATGTGCGCAGCCGTTTGGCGGAGCACCGTAGCGCAGCGCAGCCCTGCACAGCCCGGTGCTGCACCCAACGAATGTTTATGGGTTAGGTAACGTTTAGGTGCAGCACACGCCCAAAATAAATTCCTCTCCGAAATGCCTGAAAATAATTGAGAAAGCAAGTAAGTTTAGCGGCAATTCCGGCAGAACCTGCTGGGGGCTAACCCGTAGAAACCGCTAAACAGTTAATTTGATACGCATGAGTAAATTCCTTACGCGCATTTTCGTTGTAGAAGACAATGAATTCTTTTCGCAGCTGATTAAGCAAAAGTTGGAAATGAATGATCAAAATGAGGTTACGCTTTTCCACAATGGAGAGGACTTTAAGCGGAATCTGCATTTGAATCCTGATATTGTTGTGCTCGATTATAACCTTCCCAACACGACTGGAATTGATTTACTAAAAGAAATCAAGAATTTTAATGACGAGATCAAAACGATTTTGATTTCGGGCCAGGAAAAGGTGGATGTGGTGATTGAGGCGTTTGAAAATGGCGCCGAAGAATACATCAATAAGGACGACAATGCCTTACAGATGCTCGATTTGAAGATTCAGAAACACCGTGGAAGCGTGAACCTGCGAAAAGAGGTGGACAATTTGCGGGAGCTGATTATTGACCGCAACCGGTACGATCGGATTATTGGCGAAAGTCAGGCGTTGTTGAAAGTGCTTCGGTTGATTCAGAAGGTAGAAAAAACGAATATGCTGGCGCTGATTACGGGTGAAAGTGGGACCGGAAAAGAATTGGTTGCCTCGGCGATTCATTACAATTCGGCCAGAAAAAATAAACCGTTTGTGGCTGTAAACGTGGCGGCAATTCCGGAAGATTTGATGGAAAGTGAATTGTTTGGTCATGAGCGCGGAGCCTTTACGGGTGCCGACAGCAAGCGCATTGGCAAGTTTGAAGAAGCCAACGAGGGAACAATTTTCCTGGATGAAATTGGGGAAATGGACATTCACATGCAGACGAAATTGCTGCGTGTTTTACAGGAAAGTAAAATTACCCGTTTGGGTTCTAATAAAGAAATTCCGCTGAATGTGCGTGTGATTGCGGCGACGAATAAAAATCTGGCGCAACGGGTAAAAGACGGAAAAATGCGGGAAGATTTGTATTACCGTTTGCAGGGATTTTTAATTCACCTGCCGCCGCTGCGCGAGCGTGATAATGATATTTTACTGCTGGCGAAAAACATGCTACGTGTCTTTTGTGAGGCCAATCGAATGCCTTTAAAAAGCTTCTCGTCGGATGCGTTAAAAGCCATGATGAAACATCCTTGGAGTGGAAATGTACGCGAGCTCAAAGCCTTTGTGGAACGCGCCGTACTGATTTCGGACCATGATCTGATTGAGGAAGATGATTTGATTTTTTCGCAGAATATCTGAGCATTCAGAAATAAAAATCAATCCCCGTTTGGAGAAATTCAGACGGGGATTTTTTATGGTAGTAGGTGTCGAAATCAGAGCAACACATAAAATGACCTCCTAGATAGTTGGAGTGAATTAATTGCATTGTCCCAACAACATCCAAATGATGATAAAAACGACTACAGTTCCCAAGCAGCCTCCACCCAATTTGCTGGCTCCGTATCCGGAAATCAAACCTCTGAAAAGTGAATTCATCGTGTAGGAAGTTTAAAGTATAAAAACAATCGCGCATTCGCTGTTTTCGAAATTACGAATACCATTCATTTAACGGGTGATTTTATTTTTTCATCACACGCATAAATATATAAACGATTACAACGAGAACACCCAATACCGCAAAAATACCAAACCCCATTCCGGCATTAAATACAGCTGATACGGCTGCACAGGAAGAAAATAAAAATGAAAATAAAATAAAGAAGGCACTTTGGGTAACAATATTAGTCTTCATAAATGAGCTATTTAAATGTTAAATCATTGAAATACATGCACTCGCTGGAAAATCATAGCGATTCCTTATCAGAAACTACTCCGAATAGGATCCATTTCCATGCACAGGCTCACACGATTCCATTCCAAGAAATTGTTTGTCTAGGGTGACGCGCTTTGAGCATTTGTCGTAACATATCTACCTGTCGCTCCTGCCACGACTTTATCCGTAGTATAGCAGGCGCAGGAAAAACGTGCTCCTGCGAATTTTCATCGAAATGACTGATCTGCATACGCGGATAGAAGCACATGTCGGCTCGGTTGAACTCCGGCAAATGGTTGTGCAAAAACGGATAGCGATTGACATTGGTGTTTTTAACCATTTTATGCGATCTTGAAAGGAACAAATGCCTTATCACAAAAATGGGATGCCTGGTGTTAAATGCATTACACAATTCATCCGAACCTGAACACATTTCACACATTGACAAAAAAAGGGACAAAACGCCTATCGCTTTGTCCCTCCAATGCCGATGTTTGGCTATTATTTTCCGTTTTCTTTAGCCGCCACTCGGCGAATATTTTCCATGCGTGCCTGAATGGCTTCTGCGCTTGAGGTAAGTGTCATAGGCGCTTCACCAGCAGAAGATACTTTGCGTCCGCGGAGCGTGTTGGCTTTTTCTTGCTGACTTTGTGTTTCCGTGTCTTGTTGGTTGAGCCCGTCTTTATTGCGTTTGATGGAGGCTGCACTGAGGTGTAGTTCCTCGGACGTGCCCAAGGTAAACAAGCGTTTCCCGACCGTTTGGTTGTAAAGTTCTGTGGCCAGCCAAGCTTGTGAACGGGCCTGCGTAGCAATTCTGACTTCATCCAACACACCCGTGAAATACGTTTTAGCATTAAACTGATCGCGCCCGATTTGCAAGGCAGATGCTGTTATGCCGGGTGCGTCAATGACCGACAAGTTGCGATCCGACAATCCATCTACATAGGTATGAATCAGGTTGTCCTTGAGTGAATATGTAGCAGCAAGATAATACCAGCGGTCTTTTTCGAGTTGCTCTCCCCCTGCTACAGCTGCAATGCTAATGCGCTTTCCGTTGGCATTCACAAAATCAACTCCCAGTGTAGTGTCGCTTCCGATGAAAAGTCTGTACCCACCCGGACGGTCGCTCTGGTTGGAAAGCAGCACCTGTTCCCGATTCGTTTCGTTGAGATACACCCAGGCGGATAGGCTGAAATCGGTTTTCAGATCCAGTTCTTCGGCATAGGGAAAAAAGGCGGCATCTTGTCGGGCGGCATCAAACAAACGGGCGGTTCCAATTTTACCGTTTACCTCCGAAGTTCCCAGCACCGTTGCTCTGAGCTTGCGGTTGTTCGATGCGTTTAAATCGTTCATGTGCCAAATTCCGCGGTACGCATCGCTCCAAAGAATGTTGGGCAATTCGTTACGAATGGTGGCATTGCTGTAATAGACGTAAAGTTCTTTAACACTCTTCTCTGATAATGTATCGAGTAAGACCCAGGCCGAAAGTTCTCCAGTTTTGGGATTGTATGCATCGAGTTGTGCGGGAAAAGTAGTGAGCCCATCGGCTTTGGTAAAACGAATGTCGTATCCTTTGGGATGAACAACTTTACCACCGTTGGCAACGGATCGAAATTCCGGATCGCTGAGTTGAATGAGTAAAGGGAAATTGAGGAGTGTTTCTCCCCCCTTGACGAGTTCGTTGCTGAAGCTCAGTTTACGACGCCAGTTAAAATCGGGCAAGGTCGTTTGTTCATTGGCAATGCTGTCGGTGGATGTTCCGAAGTTGGAATACATCAGCCACCCGGCAACAAGCATAACCGACAAAGCCGCACCAGCATACGCCAGTTTCACTGATGTTCTCAGCTTGACTTTGGTCTTGGTACGAAGTTGTAGTTTTCTTTTCATGCGTTAGGCAGGTTGACCTGTCGTGAACATATAACGTTCATCCGGCGTCGGATCATACATGGTGATACGACGCCGGAGGAATAGTGTTACAGTTTTTACTGACCTTCGGTTTCGTTAGAAGCGCTGTTGCTTGGTGGATTGGACGATTGCACATCGGTACGCACACGAACCACATCACTGTATGTGAATGTTTGATCGGTTCCAACCGACATTACGCGGTAATAGCTTTGTCCGGTGATAGGCGCTTCATCGATGAACGAATAGAAAAGATTTACGCAAAGTGGAGAACCTACACGGTCTTTAAACCCCAATGCTTCAAATTCGGTTCCGTCGGTCGATCGTTCTACGATGAAGATTCCGTCTTTTTCATCGTTCGAAACCAGCCAGCGGACAAAGGTCTTTCCGTTGTTGTAAACGGGCGAAAACGAAACGATCGCATTCTGATCATCTGGTTTTAGTTGAGCGCCTCCCGTAAGTCCTTTGCCCATTTTCGTCTGGGCATTGGCCGTGAGGCCACCAAAGGTGAGAAGCAAGGCCGCGAGCGATGTTCTGACCAGTGTTTTTTGGGTGTTTGATGCAATGGATTTCATATGATTGAACAGGTTAGGCTGTTTGTTTATTAGTGATACGTAAAGCTATCCCGCACGTTGCCGGTGAATCGGCCTCTTGAGAGAATGGGGCGACACGTGTAAGAAAAATTCTCAAGTCTGAAATCAGCGGATGTAGATAACTGCTGCACGTCAAACAGGACGTGGCTTTGGTGAATCTGTTGTTGTAGGTTGTGTAGATTCTTGGCTGTAAGAATGTTCGGACAGCTGTTCGGGTGGGAGGCATTCCTGACAGATCTACTCCGAAACCGATCTGGCTCTTTCATAAAAAACCCCGCGCACACGGCAACGGGGTTTCCAAAGTTGAGGTTAGAGATTCTCTTTAAAGGCGTTTGATGAGTTTCACCATTTTGGTATCTTCTTCTTGCGCAACGCTGAAGAAATACACGCCCGGCTTGATGCCTTTTTCATCCTTGAAGAAGAACTGATGTGGTGCTGCTTTTTCACAGCTAACCTCTTCTTCGTGTACCACTTCACCGGTAACACTCATCAGTTTTACATGCGCCATTCCTTTATTGGGGACAACATATTCCACCTGGAAATCTTTGACAAACGGATTGGGCTGTGCTGCGGAGATGCGGATATCTGCTTCGCCTGCGGCTTCGATGTTTACCGGAGTAATCATAGAATATTCTTCGCCTGTTGCACCGGTTAGTTTCACACGATAGTAATTTGTTCCCACCTGGGGTTTGCTGTCGCGATATTGATAACTCAATACTTCGTTGCTGTTTCCGGCTCCCGGTTTTGTCCCGATGGCTTCAAAGCTGACACCATCTACAGAACGCTCAATGGTAAACTGCTCGTTGTCAATTTCCATCGCGGTAAGCCACTTGAGCTCCACCGTGCTTCCTTGTGCTTCCCCGTCGAACGTGAGCAAACTCATGGAAATTTGTTGCATGATTGCTTCAGTAACGCCTGCTTTCAGGAATTCCTTCGGCTTTAGCTGGCTGGCAAATTCGGCGGCAAGCCATTCTGGACGACGAACGATGTTGCTCACATGCACTTCATCGAGGATTCCTCCGAAGTAGTAAATTTTACGCGCCGGTTCACGACCGATCTGCAAAGGCTCAGTACTTCCGGCCATGCTGATTTCCGTTTTCATGGAACGATCGAGCTTTCCGTTGATGTAAGTTGCCATCGAATCACCTTCGTCGGAATACACCGCTGCAACATGATACCATTGTTCTTTTTGAAGTTCAAGACCGAGCTTGCCTTCGATGGAAGCAGGTTCAGCATTTTGGTTACGCACCTGAAATTCGATGCGACGATCTTTGTTGATTCCTAATCGGTAACCACCATTGAAACCACTCTGATTAGAGATGATCGTTTGTTCTTTTTTATCGTTAATGAACACCCAAGCCGACAAGGTGATTTCACCTGTAATGTCAACATCTTCAGGCGTGTTGAGACATGGGAACTGGCTGGAGTTTTTCTCCGCAGCTACATACACTTCACGTTCGTTGGAAGGATTGACGTGTGCAAACTGATTGGAATGTGGGATTTTAGAACTGAGCGCTCCTTTGAGATGCCAAACACCTTTGTACGTTTTGTTCCAGGCATTCTGCGAACTTTCGTCCGAAGCAAACTTGTTACTGAAATACATGAATACCTGTGATGCCTGCTTCTGGTTGATTTCATCCATTCTCACCCAGGCTAGTAATTCGCCAGTGAGTGGATTGTAGGATTCAATTTCATAATCAAGGAGCGTAACACCATCGGCTTTGGTAAACCTGATGTCGGCACCTTTTTCACTTACCACTTTACCGCCGTTTGCAGCAGTTCTAAGATCATTGTCCTGGATGTTGACCATTACTGGAAAATCCTTGAGAACAGCACCTGGAGCAAGTTGATTAACGTCGAGATTGAGTTGCTTGCGGTACTTGTATTCGGCCAGTGTTTCCATACCGTTGTAGCGGTTGTTGGCAACGGACTGGTTGGAAGTACCAATGGTATTATAAAGCAAGGCGACAGAGAAAATTCCTAGTGCAAATGCACCGGCCACCGCTACATAACGCAAACGATGCTGAAGCTTAACCTTGGTCTTAACCGATTGAGAGAGTCTGGTAGAGCGCTTTTTCATATTGATGTATATGATGGAGTGGTATTATTTGGTTGAAGCCGGTACTTCGGCATTTGCGGATGAACCAACCTGACGTGGCTCAACAGGTGTTTTTACTTTTACAACAGAGCTGTAGCGGTAGGTATTATCGGCACCCACCTGCATCACACGGTAATGGTTATCACCGGCAATCGGTTCTTCGTCTACAAAGGAGTAAAACAGGTTTACCAGAAGTTGTGTACCAACTCGGTCGCGGAATCCAAGTGCTTCGAAATCGGTTCCGTTTTCGGACCGCTCTACCACAAATACGCCGTCTTTTTTATCGTTTTTCACCAGCCAGCGCACATAGGTTTTCCCATCGAGGTAAACCGGCGAAAAAGAGATGAACGTATTGGCAGAATCCTGCTTAAGTGAATTCTTATTTAACAAAGCTGATCCGGAAGTGGAAGCTGTTTGTGCATCGATTTGCGTTGCAGATAAAAGCAAGGACAAACCTGCGATGATCGTTGATAGATAGTAACTGCGTTTCATAGTATGTGTGTGTTTGCAGATTTAATACGTCAAATGTATCGGAGGTGTTCAGGGTAGAATTCGGAAGGTGAAGCAGGGAATTACAGATGTAAGTTCTGCCATTCATACGATTTCGATTTATTCCTGATTGCCCGTCTTTATTGACGTTTGGCTGTTTTGGTTAGAAGAAAAAAAGAATAGAACTGTGTAAGAATTTCGGTGCTGGAGGTTTTTCACTGCAGCGTTTGAACGTATCAGAGCTGTTTAATGAGTTTGACTGTTTTTTGCTCATCGGCTTGTGTGAAGCTGAGGAAGTAAATACCGGGTCTTAATACAGACGTTTCTTTGTATTGAAAGAGGTTGTCGCCAATGGTTTGAGGATCCACGGAACTGGTATACACAATTTGTCCGCTGATGCTGGTGAGCTTTACCTGAATGGCATCTTCGCGCTGTGCACGATACGTAACCGAAAACTGTTCCCGGAACGGATTCGGCTCCACGGTTGTGATTCCAAGTGCCGTTGCCGGCTCGTCGAGGTGCACCGTGAGCACTTTGCTGACATCACTTTCACCCTTGAAACTGGTTGAACGTAAGCGGTAAAGGACGTTTCCGAAAATGGGTGCCGGATCGATTAGGAAATAATTGCGCGTGTGATCCGATTGCCCCGCGGCCAGTTTGGAAGCCACTTTTTGAAAGTGTACACCATCGGAGGAACGTTCCAGACTGAAGAAATCGAGGTTCGATTCCAGTTCGGTTTGCCAGTTGACCACCACATGGCCCGAATTTTCTTTGACTTCGAGGGCGCCATAGTTTACAATGCGGGGAGAGGCGCTGAATACTTCTTGTCCATCGATGCTGAAAAACGATTCCGGATCGGATTCGGATGCCCAACAGGTGGCAATTTCGGAAGGTTTGGCGGCTTTGGAAGCGATGCGTACCTCATCCACAATGCCGTTCATAAAACTACTTTCCTGATCGGGCGCTGCTCCAATAACAATGCGTTTTCCGGCAGCATAGCTTAATCCAGCCTTCATGCTGCGATCGGCTTTTCCGTTTACATACACGGTGAGAGAATCGGTCTGTGCCGAATACACACCCGTGAGTTGATACCAGGTTGCTTTTTCGAGCGGTGTTCCACCTGAGGTCTTGTTGAGAGATGCAGTTTTGCCGTTGGCATTGGCAATTTCGAACACGGGACGGTTGTCTTTATCG
>CALQRR010000053.1 GCA_943333015.1 Chitinophaga pinensis
ATCGATGCAACCGCATCCACACGCAATCCGTCCACTTTATACACATCCGCCCAAAACATGGCGGAACTGATTAAAAAAGACCGGACTTCAAAGCGGCCATAGTTAAAAATGAGGCTCTTCCAGTCGGGATGAAATCCCTTGCGGGGATCCTGATGTTCGTACAAATGTGTCCCATCATAGGAAGCAAGTGCATAGCTATCCTCCGGAAAATGGGAGGGCACCCAATCGAGGATTACTCCAATGCCTGCTTCGTGAAAGGCATCAACCATTTTCATGAAGTCCTGCGGATTTCCGAATCGGGAGGTAGGAGCGAAAAACCCGGTTGTTTGATAGCCCCAAGAGCCGGAATAGGGATGTTCGGTAAGTGGCATAAACTCCACGTGGGTGAAGCCCATTTCTTTGACATACGCAACCAGATCGCGCCCCATATCGGCGTAACTCAGGTAATCATCTTCGAGCGCACCGGGCTTTTTCCAGGATCCTGCGTGAACTTCATATACCGACCATGCCTTGTTGGCCGAACCACGACCTTCCTGTGAGAGCCAGGATTTTGCTTTCCAGTCGAAATTCAAATCCCAGACAATAGAAGCGCGTTTGGGTGGCACTTCGTTGAAAAACGCAAACGGATCAAACTTTTCAAGAATGCGCCCCGTGTGAGCGTTACGTAACATGTATTTATACAAACTTCCTTGTCCGATACCCGGAAGAAAAAGCTCCCAGATACCCGAACCATCGCTTCGTGCAGCCATCCGACCACCTTCTGGATTCCAAGAATTGAAATCTCCGATCACGCTCACATGGGATGCATTGGGCGCCCACACGGCAAAAAATGTCCCCGAAACGCCTTTATTTTCACATAAATGAGCTCCCAGCTTTTCGTATAAACGAAAGTGCTTTCCTTGTCGGAAAAGATATATATCAAGATCGCTGAACAATGAAAATGGAGTATCCTGATGAGCAGCAGAAAGAGTATTCACGGAGACTTTAGCCTTTTTTAATGAGGGTGTTTTGGAGGTTGTTTTTCCTTTGACTGCTGCGACAACTGCTTTTTTAATGCCCGGCGGTTTCACTTCCTTTACATTGACCACTGCTTCTGTTTCTTTCTTTTTCGCCATGACTGGGGTATTCGGGTAATTTTAAAAAATATTGCTCTTGAATGCAAACTGTTAATCGAGATAATGTTTGACGAATTTGACTAGACTTTGCAGAGGAATCAAGGCCCAGTCGGGACGGTTGTTGATCTCATAGCCCAATTCGTAAATGGCTTTTTGGAATGAATAAAGTTGCAGAAGGTCATTCACTTTATCTTCCGATGGGATGAGGCCAGTTCCCTGCGTTGTTTCGAGGTATGCACCTAAAAAGTAGCGGCTTACAAAATGGTACCAAATATCGGCTACGGGCATGAGTTGGAGCTGTAACTGGGAGTCCAAATCTTCTTTCTGAAACAAAGAAGCGTAGGCGGCATAGCGATACGAACGCATCATGCTGGCCACATCTTTCAAGGAAGGATATTTATCCCGACGATCGGCATGCAGTTTATCCGGCTCTCCTTCAAAATCGAGCAGGAAATAATCACCGTCGGCCACAAGCACTTGCCCTAAGTGATAATCGCCATGAATCCGAATCCGTTGTCCTTGCAATGGTTTTTGCAAAACGTTTTCGAAAAATGCTTTTACCCGAGGTTTGTTGTTGACCATTTCGGCGGCATCATCACGCATGGAAAGTGGCACCCGATGGAGGTTTCGTTCCAGGAGTTCAAATTTGGAATCAACCAAGTACATCAATTCTGAAAACAATTTCCGTTGAAAATCTGCATCTACTTTTACAGGTGCAAATGCCGGATCATCAGCGCCAGCCATCAATGCCAAATGAAATTCAGCGGTTCGTTTTCCAAGCAGACGTGCGCTGTGATACACCTCTTCTCCAATGAGCTGCTGAAGCGATTCAGGTGTTTTATCCCATGTAATGGAAAGCACATGCGGCTTCAAAGGCAGGGGACGTAAATGGTATTCCGTATCGATGACTTTTTGGTAAAACGCTTCTACCTGTGAAAGTGTATTTTTCCAAGCATCGCCCTGGTTGGGAATGAGTTGTTGCAACATCACAAGCAACATCGGTGCTTTTTCGGGATGCTGCAGTTCGATAGAACCCGCGTATGCAGGAAACTGATGAAATGTATCCTGTTCGGTGAGGAAATTCACGATCTCCCAATCGGGATTAATGGTGTATTCCACTTTTCGGAACAGCTTCAGAAAATAGGTATCGTTATAAATGACCGACGAATTGCTTTGGTCGGCTTTCAGCACATGGGAGCGAAGTGCACTGGGCACACCGTGTTTGACCAGGAATTTTCCCGAGTTGGCTATGACCGGATAATGATTGCCTTTCTGAATCTGACGTTTGTTCATCAACAGAAACAACGTATTTCTGAAATCCTCATCGTAAATACCATCTATGAGATACCCGGCTGTTTGCTCCTCCCCGATCCGTGCGATGACCGCTTCGGCTGGAAAAGATCCGTTACCGGCAAAACGCTCATGGACAAATACTACAGGCAGCGCGTAGATTTCGGTTGGCCCATCGTCGTAGCGGACCTTGAGCAGCAGATAGTGTGCAAATCCGGAAGCCATTTCTAACGGAATGACCTGGTAGATTTTAACTGCCGTTACAATCCTAGCTTTCCCTCCAAACCAGCGCATGCGTTTGAGAAAGACAGGTAGAATCTGATTTTCGAGTTGATGAATACAGTGTTCTTGTTGGAACAAGTCGTTCCACTCGGCCTCTATATGTGGCTGAGCAATGTCGATAATGCGATGTGGTGTGTCTTGCATACCCATTAGTTTTAATGCGGATGTGCGGTGATGCTGAAAATATGAGCAGGCAGCAACCGCGGATCCAGTTCAACATAATTCCATTGCCGGTTCCATCGATACCGACTGTTGTCCATAAGATCGTTCATTTCGAGCACTTGTCCTTCATGCGCTGGCATGAGAGTGGCCGGTAATTTCACCCAGCCAGTCTGCTTGCTTGTTGGATCCAGATTGATAATGGTCAAAATCTGATTCCGTGCATCCCGGGTTGACTTGAAAAACGCGATCAAATGTTCGTTATCGGTCTCGCAGAATTCTATGTTAAATGTAGTATGAAATGCGGCATTATCTTTTCGAATGAGGTTGATCTTTCGAATCAATTCGCGAAACGGTGTAGAAGAAAACCATTCCCAATGCCGGATTTCGTATTTCTCCGAATTAAAATATTCTTCCTTGCCAGGCATCGGTTCATTTTCAAGCATTTCATACACAGGGCCGTACATGCCATAGTTGGACGAAAGCGTAGCGGCCAAGACAAACCGTGCTGCCGAATGCGTATGTCCGGTTTTCTGTAAATAATACGGAAGAATATCGGGGGTATTGGGCCAGAAGTTCGCCCGGAAATATTCCCGCAATTCAGTCTGAGTGAGCTCGGTGAGGTATTCGGTGAGTTCCTTTTTGGTCTGACGCCAGGTGAAATACGAATACGATTGCTGAAAGCCCACCTTGGCGAGTCGCGCCGTGATCCGGGGTCGCGTGAATGCTTCGCTGAGAAAAATGACTTCCGGATGATTGCGCCGCATTTCTTCCATAATCCATTGCCAGAAGATGAATGGCTTGGTGTGTGGATTATCGACCCGGAAAATTTTAATGCCTTTGCTGATCCAGAATTCAATCACACTTTTGAGTTCGTTCCAGAGGTTTTGCCAGTCGTCTGTTTCAAAATTCAGCGGCAGCACATCCTGGTATTTCTTAGGCGGATTTTCAGCGTATTGAACGGTGCCGTCGGGTCTCCAACGAAACCATTGTGGATGTGATTTCACATAGGGATGATCGGGAGAGCACTGATACGCCAAATCGAGGGCGATTTCGATTCCCATGTTATTGGCCGATTTTACCAGACGTTCAAAATCTTCGATCGTGCCCAACTCCGGATTGATGGCTTTGTGTCCACCCAGATGTGAACCAATGGCCCAAGGAGAACCCGGCTCTCCCGGAAGAGCAGTAGTGCTGTTGTTTTTACCTTTTCGATGCGATTCGCCGATGGGATGAATGGGTGGAAAATACAGTGTATCGAAGCCCAGTTCCGAAATTACCCGCAACAAGGCCTCACAATCTTTGAATGTTCCGCTGCGGGAGCGATCGGGCGATGCAGACCGTGGGAAAAATTCATACCAGGTACTGAATTGCGCTTTCTCCCGCTCTACATATAGCTTATACACAGGTGCTGCTGTCTCGTTATCGCGCAGGGGTAAAGATTCAATGAGATCTTCTAACCGCTCGCTGCAGCCAATGGCAAGTGCTTCCTTGTAATGCGCCTCTTCTTCGAACAATTTTGCAGTATTTTTTAGCCAAGTGGCATCTGCGGCCTGTGCCTTTTTGGCCACCCGGCGAAGCAATTCTGCCCCTATGCGAAGTTCCAGTTCCAAATGCTCGCCCGCTTCGGCTTTCTTGCAAAAACCATGGTGCCACGACAAGGCATGATCCACCCAGGCAACAACCGTATATTCATACATACCAGGTTTTCGGGTGAGGAAACTGGCTGTCCACTGATCATTTTCCAGAGGCCGCATTTTCACTTCCGTCCATTTCTTTTCACCTGCTGCACGGTGCAATAATAGCGCACCTATGAGATCATGTCCGTCGCCAAACACATCTGCTTTTACCACCACCACTTCCCCAGGAATGCGCTTGATTGGGAATTCTCCTCCATCTATCTGTGGACTAATATGTTCTATAACTGCCCGCGCTTTGGCTAATGATCCTTTCATAGTTCCAAATATAGGTGTTGCCCTGTATCTGTCAAGAAAAATGTTGTTTAAATGACACTAAGAAATTCTCCTCCGAAACCCCTAGACCGCTTTACTATAAACAACTGATAATCTGAAAAGAGGAAAAGATCAAAAGGAATATCCCTATCAATTTCAACAAGTGCCAAAGATCTGCGTTATGTTTGCGGCCGCATTAAAAGAGACACATCGGAAGATGAGCGTTTGAATGGGTGCGGCATTACAATTTGAGCATAATCATGACGACTAAATTACGAGGTGAATCGCGTCTCCTGGATCATTGGGGATTTATTGGAATCCATTTTGTCCCTCTACTTGCCATCTTTACAGGAACGTTTTTGTTTGATTGGGTTTTAGCCCTTTCCTTATACATCGTTCGGATGTTTTTTATCACTGCGGGATACCACCGGTATTTTTCGCACCGCACGTTTAAAACCTCCCGTGTTTTCCAGTTTATTCTGGCATTTTTCGCACAAACAAGTATGCAGAAAGGGGCGCTTTGGTGGGCGGCCAATCACCGTATTCACCATAAAAACAGCGACACCACACAAGATCCGCATTCCGCAAAATTGTTTGGTTTTTGGTACGCCCATGTGGGTTGGATTGTAGGTCCCGATTTCAAAGAAACACGGTATGATCTGATCAAGGACATGGCGAAATATCCTGAACTGGTGTGGTTAAACAAATACCATTGGGTGCCAGCTGCTTCGCTAATGGTCTTTACGTTATTCCTCGGTAATATGGTAAACGGTACTGGAATTCTTGATTTTCAAGCAGGTGTAAGTACGTTGCTGATAGGTTTCTTCCTAAGCACGGTCGTATTATACCACGGTACGTTTACGATTAATTCGTTGATGCATGAAATTGGAAATCGTCGGTACAAAACTACAGACGATAGCCGTAACAGCCTCATTCTGGCGCTTGTAACACTGGGCGAAGGCTGGCACAACAATCACCACTACTATCAAAGTACTGCACGTCAGGGATTTTTCTGGTGGGAAATTGACATCACGTATTACATCATCCGACTGCTTGGTTTCTTCCACATTGTTTGGGATATACGCGAAGTTCCTAAGCACGTGCTAGACGGCAACCGTATCAAGGAAGCAGCTTAATCTGAGAGACTCGCGTATCAGATCAAAAACGCGAGTGCAAACACGATGTACTCAATAAAAAACAATCCCCAAAAAAGCATGTAAAAACGCTTGATGGACGTGTCGTTTTTCAAATTGAGACGATAGGCCATCACCCAAAAAACGACCAGCGCTAACGTATTTGCCCAGAGCATAAGGGGAGCCGATGGCAAGATGCCCAACCAGGCACAAGCAATCACACTCAGGTAAGCGATAGATACTACCGCGATGCCGAGATAAAAAGCTGCTTTTCTTCCCGAACGAACTGCCAACGTGCCGAATTTATAGACAGCATCGCCTTGTGTATCGGGAATGTCTTTGAACCAAGCGATGCCCAGACTGAACGCTGCAACAAAAATAATGAGCGGCCAGATGAGTGGTTCAATGCCAGTTTCATGAAAGAATTCGTAGCGGAAGTGCAGGTAAAAGCCCAGATTGACCAGCAGTCCGCGCACCAGCGCAATGGCAGAAGCAGCGGCAATGTGATTCCGCTTGAATTTGAGTGGTGGCAATGAATACGCTGTTCCGATGAGGAGTATCAGAGCAATGAGCACCAAAAACCCGATGGAGACGTACGCACTTGAAACGAGGGCGATTGCGCCGCAGATCCAAACAATTCGAAATGCAGCTGTCTTGCTCAAGTTTCCAGCAGGAATGGGCAACCAAGGTTTGTTAATTCGATCTACTTCAATATCCGACCATTGATTGAGGCCGGTTATGTAGATGTTACAGGAGAGCGCACTGAGCAGACTGATGAGCAGCATCGGAATGCGATCGGCCGAAAGTTCATGCCCGTGTTGAGCGATGATGAACAGCGCCAATATACTAAGCGTTGAACCGATAAGCGTGTGCGGGCGGCTGAACTGCCAGAGAATAGTGAGATTACGCATTGCGGGAAGGTACGATGTAAAACCAACTTAACGGCGCCCACCAGGGTCCCGATGTGCCGGAATACAACGAACAGCCTTTGGGCAGATGTTGTTCCGCGCGGTGATGCATCTGTGCCAAGGAATCAACACGGATGACGCTCATTAATCCGTCGAAGGTGATGGTGAGCAGGTTGATTGGAAATAAATACGTCAATGCCAGGCGCTTCCAGCTAAACGGACGGACAAACGGAGCAAGTAGAAGCTGACCGACGGTTGTGGTCAGCAGAATTTTCAAGAATACAAAGGGTGTTGGTTGCAGTATTTCCACCACAAACAGTCCCTGCGATCCGTGTTTGTTGATCAGGGCTATTTTGGCTGATTCATCGAAATGATGATAGGCATTGAAGAGCGACTTGAATCCGGGAAGCTCCGGAAATGCATCACAGGCAGGATATGGTTGCGGAAATATGGAAACGTTCGGGGGTAATGCGCTGGGAAATCCGGGAAAGAGATCGGTGAGCAGTAAGGGAAATTCGGACGGAAGCAGCGATTGAGCTTTCATGCTATGCAGTAATGCACAGGCAGGCCCTCCATTTCCCGCTGCCAAATCGACCCATTTCTGTGCATCCGCTTGTTTTAAAGCTTGTGCAAACGTATCGGCCAAGGGCGTGTACACGTTAAAACGCAGAACCATCCAACCAATAAAATCGGTTTGCATGCGGCGCAACAGTGGCGGAAACCACGATTTATCTTCCAACTCAAACATCCAGGCCATCTTCGGGTTATCTTTCACAAACCTATGGAAAACGATTCCGTTGTACTGATTGTTCTTGGACTTGCGGTGCTATTTCTTTCGGCAGTGCTTGAAATTCTTTCGGTAAAAGGAATCTGGCCGCAGTGGTTGTGCCGTAAACTGCTGCATATCACGGCAGTTAGCACGTGTGCTCTGGCGCCGCTTTTACTGAACGATCTCACATTACTCCGCGTGCTAGTGCTGGTGGCCGAGGTGTTGCTTTTTTTTCTAGTAGCCCGCGGCAAACTGTTTAAAGAAGAACGTGGAAGGAAAAGCTGGGGCATTGTCCTTTTTCCGCTACCCTACCTGTTGCTTTTAACGATTTTTCCGGATCAGCGCTGGCTCATTGTCCTGCCTATGTTGATTCTTGCCTGGAGCGATGCTGCTGCTGCCATAGCCGGAACTTTGTTTGCCAAACGTTTTTTCAACCTGACAGCAGATCCAAAATCGCTGGTTGGCAGTGCTGCGTTTATACTGTGTACGGTGCTGATTCTATTGGTTATACGGCAGATGGAGCTCCCTGGATTTCCACTCTGGAGCGCCGTAAAATTCACAACGTTCGTACTTGTTGCGCTGTGTATTTCCACGGTGTTGGCAGCGGTTGAAGCATTAGGCGCCTGGGGACTCGATAATCTCTACATTCCACTGTCCGCTTTACTACTGCTGTTGCGCATCGATGTGTGGCTGAACGGAAATGCTCCCCTGCTTGCCCTACTCCTTTTTGCTGCCACGGTGTTTGTGTTTGTGTTTGTAACCATAAAATCAAAAGCCCTCCGGGCAGATGGCGCTGTAACAGCTGGTTTGATGGGAATTTCGGTGGTTGAATTTTCGGGTGTTGTCTGGTTGATTTTACCGCTGTTTTTTTTCGGAAGCAGCA